>JAAHGS010000239.1 GCA_010692645.1 Symploca sp. SIO2E9 | reverse complement strand
TTAACAGAAACGGGGAAGAAAACTTTAACTGAGCGTGTCCACTCATGCAGTAATTGCGGCTACACCACAGATAGGGATGTGGCAGCCGCTCAAGTAGTCGCGATACGCGGGCTTGCAGCCGTAGGGCATACGGTCAAGATGCTTAGTGAGGGTAAATTCATTGGAATCCCCACGACCTAAGAATCCCTCGCTTTTAGCGATGGGAGTGTCAATGTTAAGAGTTCCTTTGCTATAAAAAGATTATTGACTAATGACTTGCTCACTAGAATTTGAAAACAATGCCAAGTCAAGGTTTGTCAACTCAGATTCGCGCTGTAACTACCAAGGCAGATAGTGAAATGTTTCTGGATGTACCGGCGCTGGTTTATGCTAATGACCCTCACTGGGTACCACCTCTGCGCAGCGACATTGCCAAGCAGTTTGCTCCTACTAACCCTTTCTTTAAGTACGGGAAATTACAACAGTTTATTGCCCTAGACCAAAGCGCTAAACAACCCCAGGCAGTCGGGCGTGTCGTAGCTGCAATTAACCAGCGTTTGATTGAAAAAGAAGGTAAAAATATTGGTCTATTTGGCTTTTTTGAGTGCGTCTCAGATTTCCTAACAGCGAAAGCTCTCCTGGAGGCAGCTTGCCAATGGCTAGTCGAGCAAGGCATGAGTGTGGTGCGAGGACCAATTGATCTATCGACCCACAATAATTGTTTATTCCTCGTCGATGGTTTTGATGACCCACCGATGGTAATGATGCCCTATAATCCCTTTTACTATCGGGAATTTATGGAACACGATGGCTGGCACAAAGCCAAAGATGCCTATGCTTATGACTTCTCTGTAGACAAGCCCCTCTCAGAGAAATTTGAGAAAGCATATAGGGTGGCTTGTAAATCCGGTATTACTTTTCGCCCTCTCAGAACCAAAGGTGAGGAGTTTGAGCAAGATTGCCTCAGTCTTTACAACCTTTTTACTCGCGCTTTTAGCGATAACTGGAGTTCTACTCCGCGCACTGAAGCAGAATTTTTGGAAGAAGCTAAATCATTGCAGAGTTTAGTAGATCCAGATATTTTTCCTGTGGCGGAAGACAACGGCGAAATGGTGGGCTTTTTTATGGGGCTACCTAACTACAACATCGCCCTTAAACATATTGGAGGAAAACTCAATTGGTTGGGAATTCTAAAGTTTCTTTGGTATCGCCGTCAAATTGACCAAGGGCGAATAATTGCCATGTGTTCGTTGCCAGAGTATCGACGGAAAATGCTACCCCTGGCCTTAATTTATTTGGGAATGCAAGGGGGAAGCCAAAAGAGGAAGCCCTATAAAAGAGCGGAATTGTCTTGGGTTTGGGAAGATAATTTTGCCTCCCGTAAACTAATCGAAGCCTCTGGTGGCAAAATTTATAAGACTTATCGCATCTACGAGAAAACTTTATGAAAGTACTTGTAACTGGAGCTAACGGATTTACAGGTTCTCACTTGGTTAAAGCCTTAGAAAAGGAAGGTCACTTGCTTGTAGGTTTGGTACGCAGCTCCAGCAATCTAGACCGTCTTTTAGATTGCCAAGTGCAATTAGTGTATGGTGATATCACTGACTACGATGCACTCAAGATGGCAATGAATGGCGTAGACTGGGTTTTCCACACTGCCGCTTACGTAGAGTTGGGACTAGTCAATACTATACAAATGGAGCGAGTGAATGTAGAAGGAACCCGTGCTGTGCTAGAAGTGGCTCAAGCCGCTGGTGTCTCAAAAGTGGTTTATTGCAGTACGATTGGCGTCTTTGGCAACACCCAAGGTAAGGTCATCGATGAAACTTTCGAGCGAACCCAGACTGATTTTTCCTCTGCCTATGATCTCACCAAATACCAAGCCCAGCAATTAGTAGATCAATTTGCTGCTGAGGGTTTGCCTGTAGTTAGTATCTTGCCTTCTGGGATTTTTGGTGCCGATGATCCCCATTTTGGTCCAGTGCTTCAGCAATTTCTCAAGGGAGGATTGAAGTTATGGGCAGGTGGCGATCGCATCACTGGTATTGTTCATGTAGATGACTTAGTCGCGGCGATGATCCTGGCGGCCCAAACAGGGAAAGCTGGAGAACATTACATCATTTCTGCAGGTGATCTAAGTACCCGCCAAATGTTTGAGCTTCTCTCTGAGGAAACAGGTGTTCCGGTTCCTGGTGAAGCTCCTAGAATTCTAGTTAGATTGGCTGGTAATTTACTCGATGTGATTGGACGTCTATTTAAATGGCAGCCACCCCTGAGCCGGGAGCGTGTTCACTACGTTTATGACCGTTGTGTGCGAGTTGACGCCACTAAAGCTCGTCAGCAATTGGGTTGGCAGCATCGCTCTGTAGCTGAAACACTGCGGGAAGTTGCCAGGCAGCTACAGCAAATTAGTTAATCAAATTGAATGAAGGTGTGTCGCTGAGTCAAGAATCCCCCTTCTTCAAGGAGGGGGAGTGTCAAATCATTCCATCTTCTAGATAAGTAACTCGATCAGCAGCATCGACAATCCGGGGATCGTGCGTTACCATCAGCACTGTGGCTCCTCCTTCCTTAGCTAGCCTACGCAATAACTGAATCACAGTATGCCCGCTTTGGGAGTCCAAAGCAGCAGTCGGTTCATCTGCCATAATCAGCGGTGGATTGTCTGCTAAGGCACGGGCAATTGCCACCCGCTGTTTCTGCCCTCCTGACAAGTCTCTAGGCTTTTGATTGGCTTGAAGACCTAATCCCACCTCTTCTAGTAAAGCTTTTGCCTGGTACCTGGCTCTGGCTCCGCGAACACCTTTAATATTGAGTACAACTTCAACATTCTCAGCTGCTGTTAGTGCCGGGAACAAGTTGAAACCCTGAAAAATAAAGCCGATGTTGTCCCGGCGAAAGCGAGCTAGCTGGCGAGAAGACATACTAGTAATCTCTTGACCAAGTAAATAAACACTTCCAGCTGTGGGTGTCAGTAGTCCCGCCAAGATTGAGAGCAGAGTAGTTTTGCCCGATCCTGATGGTCCCATCAAAAGTTGGATATCGCCGCGTTTGATTTGCCAGTCAATTCCTTTGAGGACTTGATATTTCTGTTGTCCTGACTGAAATGCCATCTTTACCCCTTGGGCAACGATAGTTCCTGTCTCAGGAGTATTTAAACTGATTGAGGTGGAACCACCCCGCCTTAATCTTTTGGTAAACACGATTTAGTTATTTCAGCAGCACTTATAATTTGAGTGTTAGCTAGTGATATATGAATGTCAACTAGGCTTGTGCCGCCGTGGTAAAGTGTCTACACTAAGTGGCACTACTTTTAGTTTAACCACCTAAAAGATTTCATTATTGTATAATTGATATTTTTTTAAAAATGAATTTTATGCAAATATCTCCTTATGGTGTATCGATGCATACTGGTATAAGGGGAACAGTTTTGCTCCACTCCCACGGATGAATTGCGTGGGAGTGGCTCAATGTAACTACTCCTTGCCAAGGCTCATCAAGTTGACTAAGTAATTATGACGCGTACTAGACCCAGGTATCCGAGCTCTAACTCCTCTGCTTCTGAGAAGCCTTTACTTAACGCTACCACGATCGCAATTTTGTCAGCAGTCTTTGTGGTAGGAGTTTTGGTGGGTACAGTTTTTAGCTCCACAGCCAGTCTCAATCCGGAAAACGTCGCCTCCAGGGAATTTATCGACCGTAGTGCGCCAAATTATGAGCTTTGCGCTAAGTTTGGAGCCAGCTCAACAGTTTCTGATCTGCGTGTATTTGTTACCTATAACCCCTTCAATGTCTACGTTACCCAGCCCAGTATCCGCCCTGGATGTGTATTGCGTCGAAATAATTGGTCAATTTTGGAACAGAGGAGACTGGTAACTTCGGAGCAGGTGCGCGATTGCAAAAACCGGATGAACACTTTTGGCTTTACCGGTGACTTGAATAGTTCACCTGAAATCGAATGCATCTATCAAAATGAATCTGCAGATAACTTCTTCCTCAACCAACCAGGTACAGTTGGACCTCGACCAGAGACAGATAATTTTTGAGCTAAGCTGTTACGCATTTAAATCATACTGCCATATTAGTGATTTTGTGACAGTTATTGTGACCATGATCACAATAACTAATGATCAGCCTCACAAAAAACTTATAGACGATATTACACCATATAAGGTGAGCAGATTTAAGCTAACTTAAGGTCTAATAAGTCTGTTTGTTTCCCAGATGAAGTTAGCCAATTAGCTACGTCCGGAAATTCTGAAAGTGTACTGACTGGTTTCGTCGCTTAGGTAGAGATGGCTATGAGAAATTCCATGAAAACCTTTGGGAAGCGGACAGAGTCGTTCAACCTAACAAATCAACAACTGGCTATGCAAATAGCTGAGTGCAGGCGGACGGAGGAAACTCTAAGACAAGCCCAAAAAAGTTATCACAGTATTTTCGATAACGTGGTTGAAGGTATTTTTCAAGCTAATCTCGATGGGCGCTATATAAGTTGTAACCAAGCGCTGGCAAGCATCTACGGCTATGAATCTACCGAACAATTGATGTTGGATATAACTGACATTGGGCAGCAGCTTTACGCAGATTCACAGCGACGCACACAGCTCATTAAGCTTCTGAAATCTCAAAATTGTGTTGATGGCTTTGAATCTCAAGTTTATCGCCGCGATGGTAGCCTGATCTGGATTTCTGAGAATGTAAAGGCAGTACGCGATGAAGATGACAAATTACTCTACTATGAAGGTTTTGTCACTGATATTAGTCAACGAAAATTAGCTCAGCAATATCTGCAACAATCTCAAGCCCAATTTCAAACTCAAGCCCAGCAACTGGAACTTACTTTAAGTAAGCTTCGGCAGACTCAAAGCCAGTTGATGGAAAAGGAGAATATGTCCAGAATTGGACAACTAGTAGCTGGTGTAGCCCACGAGATTAACAATCCCGTTAACTGTGTCTGCAACAATCTCACTCACGCCAGCCAATATGCTGAGGATCTATTAAATTTGCTGAGGCTATATGCTAAACATTATCCTCAGCCAGTACCAGAAATTCAACAGGCTGCTGAAGCTATTGAGCTAGATTTTTTGATTGAAGACTTTCCCAAAACCTTTTTATCAATGCAGCTAGGGGCTGATCGTATCCGCCGGATTGTTGAATCGCTCAGACATTTTTCACGTTCTGATCAAGCCCAGATGACACTGGTTGACTTGCATCAAGGGATTGATAGTACTTTAGTAATTATCAACCACAGACTGCAACCAAATGGTGATAATCCAGGAATTGAGGTAATTAAAGAATACGGAGATTTGCCTCTAGTGGAGTGCTATGATTCTCTTCTCAACCAGGTATTTATGAATTTGCTTTGCAATGCTATTGATGCTTTGGAGGAATCTGAACAACTGCAAAATACCCATGATTTTGATGAACCTAGCCTAGATTTTCAGGAAACCATAATTAACGATGTTGCTTTAGCAACCACCAATAGCCAATCTTTCCCTGTAGATAAAGAGCAAAACTCCAATACTATCTGGATTCGGACAGAACTGCTTGAGGTTGATAATGATCAGGAGGAATATTCCACTCCACGGGCAGTTATCAGAATTATTGATAATGGACAGGGGATAACAGAGCAAGTAAAGGCAAGGCTATTTGAACCCTTCTTCACTACCAAAGCAGTGGGTAAAGGGACAGGTTTAGGGTTATCAATCAGCCGTCAAATTATTGTCGAAAAACACGATGGTGAGATCAGTTGTATCTCTTCAACAGAGAAAGGGGCAGAATTTACAGAATTTAGGATTGAAATTCCGATCCGACATTGACACTCCCCGCTCTAAGGGGAGGCTTTAAACCCATGTTTTGGGTAACTCAAACTTCTGGAGTTAACGTGGGAGGATGTCAACTGGACCAACTAATGATACATAAGGTTTAGTAAAGTATCGCTGCGCGATAGTTTGAGCCATCTCTGGGCTAACTTTGGCAACCTCTTGCTGGTAATGCTTGTCAAACTCGATTCCCAGCCCAAGAGTCTCGTACCAACCATAAATCTGTGCCAGCTGGGCATTAGTTTGTTTACCTAGGGCATACTGCCCCAGTAGCTTATTTTTCGCTGCCTGGAGTTCATCTTCACTCAACAGTTGACAGCCAAGGCGCTCGACTTCTGTACGCAAACCGTCAAAAGCTATTTCCGTATTTTCTGAGGCTGTACCGATGTAAGTGACAAAGGTGGATTCCCACTGGCGTGTTGGATAAAAAGCTGAAACTTCATAGGCTAGGCCTCGTTTCTCTCGCAGCTCCACAAACAAGCGGCTAGAAAGACCATTGCCCAGGTAAGTATTGAGTAGTTTCAAGGTGGCGTAATCGGCGTCTTTTACGGTTGAGGCAAGATAGCCCAGCATTAAAATTGATTGCTGTGTATCCTGCTGTGTTATTGCCTGACATGGCTGTGGCTTAAATGACGGCAACTGTAGTTTTGGTAAAGGTACATCGTTAGTTTGCCAATCGCCAAATACCTGTTCTACCTGTTCTAGTGCCTCCCCTGGCGTCACACGACCAGCAATACTAATGACTATATTGTCGGGGCGGAAATAAGTCTGATAGTAGCGTTCTAAATCAGCTATTAAGAGATTGGATACGGTTTCTTCTGTCCCCAAAATTGAGACCCCATGACGGTGATTTTGGTAGACTGAGTGCCGCAACTGATCAAAAGCAATGTTAAAAGGCTGTTCTTTTTGAGAGCGTATCTCTTGAATAGTCAGATTTCGTTCTAGTTCTACTTCGGCTTCCGGAAAACTAGGAGAGCGTAGGATCTGCCCCGCTAGCTGCAAAATATCTGGCCAGTCAACGGCAACGGTTTTAAAGGAGAGCAAAAAGTAATCAATCGAGGCATCAGTACTTAGATAAGCCCCTACTGATTCAACCTGTTCAGCAATTTCTATGGATGAAAGTTGTTTGGTACCTTTAGAAATCACAGCTGATAAGAGGTGAGATAGCCCTGCTTTTTCTGGTGGCTCCCACAGACTTCCAGCCCGGATGAAGATACGACTGGCAATAATGTCTGCCGCTGAATTCTCGATGGTAAGGACAACAATGCCATTATCGAGAACCGTGCGGTCAACGATTTGTTTTGGTTGTAGGGAGTTTACATGGTGAGGCATTAGCTGTGGTCTGAAAAACCTCCAATCTCTATAGATTAAAGGATACAAAGATTACAGGTTCCCCGAAACGCCGTCTTACCTCAGTTTATGACCTGGAAAACCAGGTGGGAACTGTTGGTTCTGGTTTAAAGTTTCCGGGTAAATTCCCGGTTTACTGCCACAAAAACACTTAATTCCCTTTTTAGAACGGACATAGATCAAAAAACGCTATTGGTATTCACTGATGTTATGGTCAGTGAGTCACCAACGTCCCAGCAGAACCTGTGACTCTATTGTAATCATTTATTCAAAAATGACCAGACTTGACAACATAGAGCTGTTGATTGTATATACTTGTGCAGAAGTCCTCTGAGGTTAACCATACCAAATAGATTCGATTTCCTTTGCTATTGCCTGCGCCTTAGGTACTTGTTGAGATTCCAATAAAACAGTAATGTGACCTAACTTACGTCCAGGGCGAGATTGAATCTTACCATACCAATGAACGAAAGCTCCAGGTAGAGAAGATAACTTTTGCCGCTTTTGGCGGTAGTCATGCTGAGAATATTCGTAACCTAAGAGGTTTACCATAACAGCACCGCTACAATTAAGTACCGGATTTCCTAAGGGCAAACCAGCAACAGCCCGCAATTGCATTTCAAACTGAGAAGTTTTGCAGGCATCAAGGCTATAGTGTCCAGAATTGTGGGTGCGCGGCGAAACTTCATTGACTAAAACCTTGCCACTTTTGGTGAGAAATAGTTCAATCCCAAAGACACCGACTACTTTTAGACTCTCGAGGAGGGTGCGTGCGTACGCTTCAATCTCTGCTACAATTTTTGGACTAATCTCAGCTGGTACTAACACCCGACGGCAAACTTGTTCTTCCTGCTGAGTTTCCACCACTGGGTAAACCACTACCTCCCCAGTTACACAACGAGCAGCAATTACTGCCAATTCTCGCTCAAAAGGAATAAATTCCTCCACAATCACAGCTGTACCTCCCAGCTGTTCAAGAATTTGCTGCAAGCTAGTATTGTCTTTAATGATAAAGGTACCCTGACCGTCATAGCCATGGCGTCGCACTTTTAGGACAAGGGGAAATTTAGAGATGGGAGAATTGGCTACTGTTGTCAGATTACTTGAACTCTGGTTGCCAAATTCTGCTGCAAGGGTTGTAAACTCTGGCTGAGGCAAGCCGATTTCATGAAAATAGCAGCGCTGTTCATATTTATCTAGTAGAGGTGCTAATGCTTCTAAGGGGGGACGAAAGCATATGCCCTGCTGCGCTAGCGGCATTAGAGCCTTTAGATTGATGAATTCATTTTCAAAAGTAATCATATCAGAGCAATTTGCCAGTTTAGCCGTCGCCAAGGCGTCATCAATGGGGGCGAAGATAGTGTCAGAGGCAATTGCTACAGCGGGATCAGTGGGATGGGGAGTTTGAATTACTAATTCAATCCCTAAAGACTGGGCAGCAGGTGCCATCATCCAAGCCAACTGCCCCCCACCAATAACGCCAATCCGCTTACTTTTGAGGGTTTGAATTTCCACTAGTTGCTTAGTTTTAATTGACTGCTGCTGCTCCATAAAACTTATACCATTTATTTTATTGGCTTTATTGTGCTACGAAAAACCTACTCAACTCTACTAAAACCTATTAAAAGCTAGTAGTGAAGATGTTTTCTTCCTGCTTCAACCAAGGGAGTCGGCTCCTACTTGTCCACAGGCAAACCCCCTATAGCCTAGG
>JAAHGS010000238.1 GCA_010692645.1 Symploca sp. SIO2E9 | reverse complement strand
TTAAGCTATCAGAGTGAGTTGAAAGGCTCAAGTATGCTCTGTAAGACCAAAAGCTAGTTATTTGAAGCTAGTAGTTTGGCAAGATCAGCCCAAGAATCCCCGTACCTTCAGGTCGGGGAGTGTCAAACTTCCTAAAGTGGCACTGAATAACCAAGGGCAGTTTTTACTCTCGAGAGGGTTGCATTAGCAACTGCTTCTGCTTGCTGACGTCCTTTTCGCAACACAGACTCCAAATAGCCCTTTTCATCGATCACTTCTTGATACTTCTGCTGAATTGGTTTGAGTGCCTCAATAGTTGCCTCAGTTAACAAGGGCTTGAATTGTCCCCAACCCATATCCTGACATTGGGCTGCCACCTCTTGCTTCTGTTTCCCAGACAGGAGCATATACAACGTCAGCAAATTGTTGCACTCTGGGCGCTCCGGCTCATCAAAACTTAAACCCTTAATGGGGTCAGTCTTACAACGCTTAATTTTCTTGTTGATTTCTTCGGGGGAGTCAAGCAAATTAATCCGGCTCAGCTCCGAAGGGTCAGATTTTGACATTTTCCTAGTGCCATCGTTCAAACTCATTACCCTTGCCCCTTCTTTCCTAATTAGGGGTTCAGGTATCTTAAGTACAGATTCTCCCTTACTACCAAATTGGTCATTGATGCGAACAGCAATATCACGAGTTAATTCTATATGCTGCTTTTGGTCTTCCCCCACTGGTACCTTATCGGCATCATAGAGCAGAATATCAGCTGCCATCAGCACTGGGTAATCTAGCAAGCCAACACTGACATTTTCTCCTTGCTTAACGGCTTTTTCCTTAAACTGAATCATGCGTTCTAGCCAGTTGAGTGGTGTGACGCAGTTAAGCAGCCAAGTGAGTTCGCTATGGGCACAGATATGAGATTGCACGAAAATCTTGCAGTGTTCTAAATCCAACCCACAGGCTAGGTACAAAGCGGCAGTTTTGTAGGTGTTTTCCTTAAGAGTAGAAGGATTGTGGGGTACGGTAATCGCGTGTAAATCAACCACACAGAAGAAATTATCATACTGACTTTGAGCTTCGACCCAATTGCTGATTGCTCCTAGATAGTTGCCTAGATGCAGATTGCCAGTTGGTTGAACTCCAGAGAGAATGCGCTGCTTACCCATTGATTGTTTGCTTAAATATTCTTGCTCATTTTTAGCTCTTTCTCAAGCTGCTAGGGAGACTAATAGCTTAGGCCTTGCTGAACTTTTCCCAGATTTGTCCATTGTACAGGGATTAGATGCCGAGCAAAATCTCAATAGTAATGTTTTATAGCGTTTCTCGGACTCATGAGGTATACATAAAACCTAACTCCTGCCTCCTGCCCTCTGCCTCCTGCCTCAAAACTAAAAACTCTGTACCTCACCAGTATGAGAATTGCTATATACTGACGATCATCGCTCAACCACAAAAGACCAATTCCTGAGCTTGGAGTCGGGTACTGTACCCAAATAGGGCCACAGTCGGGAAGATGTCAATATCATGAGAAGATAGTACGATTAAATACTCAAATATGTGATTGAACTGCTCATGGCTGAAATTCAGTTTTACAAAGGAATCAATGAAGAAGTCGTACCTGACGTAAAGCTCACCCGCTCTCGCGACGGCAGCAGCGGTACTGCAACTTTTTATTTCAAGGAGCCTAAAGCTTTTAGTCGCACCAGCACCAAGGAAATTCAGGGCATGTTCATGGTTGATGAAGAAGGCGAAATTAGCACGCGAGAAGTTAAAGGCAAATTTGTCAATGGTGAGCCTAAAGCCTTAGAAGTAGTTTACATCATGACGTCCAAAGATGATTGGGAGCGTTTCATGCGCTTCATGGGAAGATACGCTGAGAATCATGGTCTAGGATTTCAAAAGTCATCTTGAAAGCGTTAAGGGCGTTGACTACAGTTCGCCACGATTGGCTTTAAGCCTACGCCCCGCAGCTGTTACAAGTTTATCGTCAACGGATACTAATTGGTCTAACCGACTGCCCTTGATTCCCTTGCCAGAAAAGATCGTTGTGTAGGGCTGATATGGCTCGCTGATATTGAGGGTCCTCTTTAGTCGCCCGCCACTCAGGTTTTCTGTTGAAAAGCTGTTTCTGTTCACTACTCAAATTGAGTTCGATATCAGGCGCAATCCCCTTGTGATTGATATCGATTCCGCTAGGTGGATAGTAGCGAGAGATGGTTACAGCTAAGCCTGAACCATCTGATAGCGAGTGTACAGACTGTACAACTGCTTTACCAAAGGTGGGAGAACCGATTACAATCGCACGTTGATTGTCCTGAAGAGCGCCAGTAAGTATTTCACTAGCACTGGCTGAATTGCCGTTGACTAGAACTGCCAAGGGTAGCTCAGTAAGGGCCGTGCGGTTGGCGGAGTATTCTTGTTTGCCGCCAATGCGGTCGATTGTACTAACAATTTTGCCAGTTCCGAGCCACATCCGGGCAATTTCAATACTGGCATAGAGCAATCCTCCTGGATTATTTCGTAAATCTAAGACATAGCCATCCACATTCTGCTCATTGAGATTTTGAATTGCCTTGCGCATTTGCTCTGCAGCATGGGAGCTAAATTCATCCAAACTGATGTAACCTACCCGTATCCCACCTTCTTGCTTAAGGCTGTAATGCACAGAGGGCAATTCAATTTGAGCTCTGGTAAGCTTAACATCAAAGCTACTTTTTCCCTCTCGGGAAATTTCCAAGGTGACGGATGTGCCGATTTCACCACGGATCAATGCCGAGGCTTGTTCGAGACTCATACCTTTGGTTGATTGACCGTCAATTGCTAAAACTCTATCCCCTGACTTAATATTAGCTTTGTGGGCTGGGGAATTCTCAATCGGTTCAACAACTCTGAGTGCTTGAGTTGGCTCGTTGAATTCTAGGCGAATGCCAACACCAGAAAGTTCGCCAGAGGTTTGATTAGTCAGTTCTTGAAATTTTTCAGGGTCTAAAAAGCGAGTGTAAGGGTCTCCAAGGGGTTCTAAAGCGTTCCTAATTGCCTGGTAAGCTTGTTCTTTAGAGGTGTAGTCTTTGCTCAAAAGCTCTTGCCTAGTTGCTTGCCAATCAACTTGGTTGAAGCTCTCGTCAACATACTCTCTGTTAACAATTTGCCAAATTTCATCAACCAGGTTTTTGGGGCTGTCTTGTAGTGCGGCACAGACAGAGTTAACTCCAATAGGTGCCAACACAGATAAAGTAACTGTTGTCGCGACCGCTCCAATGCAGAAGAATCTTTTTAGCAAAGGGGAATATTTCCGATATTTATTCATACTACAGTATTTTGAACGAGTTTAGTGTTAGATATTCCACAGCTTATTGTCAGCTTAGACAATTTCAGAAATAATTGCCAAAACTATCAACTGTTCAGGAGCTTGTATCTGTGTCCTATGGGTTTCCACCAAATTAAAGATCAGAGGTAGGGAACTTACAATGGAGAGTGATTACTCTTGAGTAGTAAACTCAATCACTAATCACGGCAACTAATTTGAAATCTCTCAACAAATATACACATGACTGTAGTTGGTGGCTGTGATCTTGATTAGTCCTCACTCCTCTCAACTTTAACCCCTTGCTCAAGGCTTCAGCGATTAATTGTTTCAAACTCTTGAGCTGGCAGTTTGTTTGAATTTGTAAACTCATAGGCTTGTGTAGTTGCATAAACCCAGTTTTATCTTAAAATTTAGGGTCTGAACTTAATCTTAACCAATGACAGTGGATAAACTACTCTAAGGCTGCTATTGTCAAGTGTAACCACCAAATTAAAGTAATTTTTTGCTATTATACTTAATTTTTTCTTTTAGAAAGTTTTAGAAAGTCAATAGTTTCTCACAACAGTCAACCGATTTGGGGTTGAGTTAACATGAATGAGTAGGGATTATTTCCAGAGCTAATTTTAAATAGCGAAGCTACGAATTTAAGGTGGGAAGGGTCTTTTCTGGGTAAGTTACGGGACTGGTTGTGAGATATGAGAGTGAAACTGCTTCGACGCTATTGGTTGCGGCAATGGCAACGAATTATAATGAGGTTCGGGCTATTTAGCTTGAGCGTAATCTTTTGTGGCTGGTTAATGATTAATGCTCTGAAAGTATACTCGGCAGCTTCTGGATCAGTAGATGTTTTCTTCGTACTAGGAGGTAGTATTACTAGAGAAGTTTATGTAGCTGAATTAGCTAAAGGGCAACCATCAGCGCGAGTGTTGATTTCTAGTGGTTCACAAGACCCTTGTATCGTTAAAATTTTTCAAAAAAAAAGAACTTCTATTAGTAGAGTGTGGTTAGAAAAATGCGCCGATTCTACCTTCACTAATTTTTATTTTAATATACCTATTCTGCGAAAGTGGGGTGTTCGTAAAGTTAAATTAATAACTTCTCCCTCTCATCTACCAAGAGCCAAGTGGATGGCACAAATTCTCTTGGGAGCTCAGGGAATTTGGGTAGACGTTGATCCAGTTGAGGAGGAGGGTGTTCCTGGAAATACAGAGTCGAGCCTCAAGACAGGGTTAGATCTTACACGCAGCCTGATTTGGGCAGTTTTGAGTCAGTTTTTTCAACCCCAATGCACTGAATTAACTCCTCTGGAGTCTGTAAATGTGCAACAGTGGCGACAGTCAGGTTTCAATTGCGAACATCAATGGTGGTTGGATTTGGATTGAGGGTATTGATAGCGCTTTTCAATTATAAGATTATAGGTTTTTCGTAGCAGAAACCATTCCTTGAATAGTAGATAGTGGAACCTGATAGAAATACTGACGCAGAAATTGTTCTTCTTCGACTCCAATCTCGAATGCTTGAGTTGCATGATTAACTTTAGTATCATTAGTATCGGAGGTTTCAAGAGGCGGATGCCAGCTGATTCTAACAGCCCAGTCTAAGTGTTTTATCTGAAAGCCGAGCTCAGAAAGAGCTTTGAGTCCGAGATGGAGAGTGCGACCGCTCAAATCTAGTTTAGTCTGCAATTGCTCTAAGCTAGCCGATTGACCAGTACGACTCAGGAATTTAGCGATTCCTACTAACTTTTCCCAGATTTCCTGGGGCGGCAATGGCTTTGGAGGAGGATAGGCAATCGCAAGTGGGCGCTCTCCTTGAATTGCCCTTCTCAACCAAACCTGCAACTCATCCCAGCTAGTTGGACATTGGTGAATTGTTAAAGGATTGCCAGGAGAGGGCAAGGAGTTATTAACATCGCCGGAGACATTCTGGAGGTGAGAATTCATGGTTGTAGCAGCAATTGGTTGCCCAAAATTCTCCCTCTCTCCCCCTCTCCCCCTCTCCCCATCCTCTCCTCGCCAGTCTAAAATCCAGTTCAACTGTACCAGATTATTAACAGAATAGATTTCATTAACCAGTTGCAGAGCAACTATCCGCACTTCGGAACGTTTTTTATAGTTGTTATGGTCAAGTTCAACAATACAAGAACATCTTCCCTTAGGAACTTCTTTTCTATAGTGTCCCCACCAAAGACCAGGAAACCCTACACTACTAGAGTCATCCCAAATTTCAAACTCAGTTTTGACGTATTGTACTTTTCGCCCTTTGAAGTCTTTAGTATTATGATTGGATATATTTTCAAACCAGCAGTTTTGAATCAAAAGTTTGGGCACAGGATTTCCCATCCCGCAGGGTTCAAGTAGTTTAAGTTCGCGGAATAATTCTTTTCTCAACTGTGCTACTTTAACGATCAGATCAGCTTCGATGACAGGTACACCTAAGTTTCCACTAGCAGCTGATTGTTGCCTTAACTGCTGGTTAATTGCTTCTGTAAACAGGGGAATATTCTCAACATTCAAACTCAAACCAGCGGCAAAAGGATGACCCCCAAATCGATGCAGTAAGTGCGCTTGGGATTTAACTAATTCATAAAGATCAATATTATTTACTGAACGAGCAGAACCTCTGGCAAGATGCAGAGGAGCAGAGGAGAGATGATTGGAAATAGTCTCTGCGTCTAAGAATTTTCCCTCACCTTCAGTGCTTAACAAAATTGTTGGACGTCCGTACTCCTGAGCAATTTGACCAGCTACTAAGCCTAAAACACCTGTAGCCCACTGAGGGTCTTCTAAAACGATTACACTAGTAGTTGAAAGATCCAGTTGAGCTAGCTTATTTTTAACTTGCTGGGTAACATCTTTTTGCAGAGACTTACGGCGGACGTTTGCTAATTCTGTTTCTAATGCTAATTGCTCACAACGCTGTTCGTCGTGACTGGTGAGCAATTCTACGCAGAAGGAAGCGTCTCCATGAATACGGCTAACGGCGTTAATTCTTGGTCCAAGTCCAAAAGAGATATCGGTGGGGCGATTTCCATCGCGCAGGCACAATTCTAATAAACGTGCAATGCCTGGGCGAGAGCGGGTTTTCGGTTGCTTCTGTAGCTGTTCAATTCCCCGTTGGGCGAGGTATCGGCAATCACCACTCAGTTGCACCAAATCGGCAATTAAGCCAATCGCGACTAAATCAAGTAAGGCTTCTAAGGGTTGTTGGGGAATATTGGGTAGGGTTTGATAAAGTGCTTCCACCAATTTATATGCCACAGCTACACCGGAAAGGTGAAACAGAGGATGAGTTTCAGCAAAATAGCGGGGATTAATAATAGAAATAAGGTTTGGGCGCTCTTCCGGCAATGTGTGGTGGTCAGTTACAATGATATCTATTCCTAACTGCTGGGCGTAATTAATTTCACTGAGATTAGTGCTACCAGTGTCACAGGTAACAATAAGTTTTGCTCCCCATGCCGCCAACTTGTCAATTCCTGGGAAGTTAAGTCCATGAGATTCGCTAAGACGATTAGGAATATAGTAAGTTAGCTGCTGATTTTGAGGAAAAAACTGCCCCAATCCTTCCCAGAGAACACTAGTAGCAGTGATGCCGTCGGCGTCGAAGTCTCCCCAAATGGCAACTTTTTCCCCTTTCTTCCTAGCTTGCTGTAGCCTTTGCACAGCCCACTTCATCTCCTGTCCAAACTCAAAAGGAGTAGCTGGTTGATAACAATCAGGGTTAAGGAATCCAGCTAGTTGTTGAGATTCTTGTATTCCTCGCTGCCACAGGAGTTGAGCAGCATAAACTCCCTCAGAAGAACCAGTGTAGGTTCGGACAGCTTCAAGAAACCACTGGGGTATTATTGGAGGCGTTACTTGGACTTGCCATTGAATTTTTGGCTCAGGCATATTACTGTGATCGCGATCGCAATACAAATACAAATGTATTCCCAATATCTGTATTTTAGACTGATGGTTCATTATCTAAGGAATAGTATCTTTAAAGGTAATAAGAAACGATAGTAAACTTGTCTTTCCTCAGATTTGCTAGATATTATTATATTTTGTATAATCCTGGAAATTAGCAGGACTTGAGTGGTCATTGATGTGGATATTGACAACCGAGACCAAGTTTATAACAAATACCTCCAAGCCTCTGTCAATGGTGTTGAAAACAAGCCATCACTATTGTATCTTGGTCTTAAAACCTCTCCTTACAAAGACGAAATTAGCCATTATCCTTCTCGTCTAACACAAAAACCTGATCACAAAAATCTGATTCCTTTCACTAAAGCCGATGCCACATTCAAACCTTATCCAATAGTTGGGCAGTTACCCGAAATTGACGAGCAAGGTCTTAATTTTTTGCATGAGGATATCAAAGAAGCCTGTATCTGCATTGGTAGTTTTTCTGAAGGAGAATTCAAAGCCAAATGGCTGGGTAGAAATGCTCTAAGTAATCAGGAATTCTGGAGTGGTACTAAAATTGTCCCTATTCTCAATATTCTATCTCGCCTTAATACAAAACTTCCTAGTACAAATCTTGATCACTGTAATCTTCGAGGCACAGACCAACAAGGAAATCAAATCGATGTTCCTGTAATAGATTTAATTAGAGATATCATCAGTTATGACGATAATATCGCAACTTCTAATTCTTTAGGGGCGATGCTCAAAAGATTTTCACCCCAACAGGATTTAGAGAATTGGCTCAAAAGCCTCACTGGCAACAAGGAGTTGATTTTCCGTGGCAGATACGGCGAGAAACCTTTTATCGAGCAACCAGAAATATTTGATCAAACCACTGGGCAAGTGATTCTAACTGCAGATCCTAAACCCCCTGAGTGGCAAAGTAATACCATCTCTGCCTACGATTTAAATCGGATGATTTCGATGCTGGGTTGGCATCATTACCTACCACAGACTTCGCGCCTACCGGGGGCTCAGTGGCACAGCATCGAAAGTGTTATCAAAGCTATGGGGAGTGATCCTGCCCGTTTGGCAGATTTAGCGATTCAAGAGTTGGGTTTGCAAACTGAAATTGATTCGACAGTAATTATTTCCAAACTAGGTAATGGGGTTACTAAGTTACGGTATCGAACAGAGACCGTCTATACAGCTTTGGTGCAATTTGTCAAGCGCTCTCACAAAAACTTAGATCAGCCTGCTAAGCTGATTACACTAAGTATGGCTCTGCGGGGAGCAAGGGTACTTGAGCCGAGAGACTTTAACCGTGAAGTGCTAGAATTGGATGCCAGGATGGTAGCAGAAGTGACTGAAATTCTGCATCGAGCAGTGATGGCAGATTGGATCTGAACAACTGCTACGCTGACACATCTGAGGCTGTAAAATATTTCTTTGTTAAGGGTTAATCAAAAGTGAATGGTTTGCTAACAAATGCTCACATCAGCTAACAAATGTTACTAGGATTCAAAACCGAGTTAAGAATCAGATCTCCAAACCTTAAAATAGCTTTAGCTAAACATGCAGGAACAGCTCGACATGCATGGAACTGGGGGCTAGGGCTAACCAAAAATTTGCTTGCTCACAATCAGGCAAATCCTGACGACAAGCTCAAGTTCCCCACTGCTATTGATTTGCACGTCTTACTAGTCAAGATAGTTAAGTCTCAACACCAGTGGTACTACCAA
>JAAHGS010000237.1 GCA_010692645.1 Symploca sp. SIO2E9 | reverse complement strand
TCCCTGCTGTCCCTGCCAATATGTACTGCTTGTTATCTTGTTTATAGGACTTAACCACACGGATATCGGTCTGTTCCAGCCAGCTATCACTTCCCAGTTCCAGACGCAAGACTCCTTTTGCCGTTCCAGCAAATAGCGTTTCCCTATTACCTTCTTTGTCAATTAACAAATCATTAACATCAGTAGGAGTCCAGAGTTGAGTTAAGTTTGCCCAAGTTTTTTCGCTCAACAGAGACTGGCGAACAACCCCTCCCATCGGAGGTATTTTGGCTCGCATTTGCTTGCCACTAATAATAATTTTCCGCTCTTCTTCGAGTTCGAGTCCTGGCACTACTTGATCTAACTCTATTTCATTCCCTTCAACTGGCAGTTTTGTGTGGTAGATAATTTCCTCGTACAGTTTTAAGGCTTCATTTTGGGCGAAAACTACAGTCTCGCGATATTTCTTTTCTCCAAAGGTACTCAGACCCTTAGTTGTTTCCAGTTTAATCCGGGTAATTTTTCCATTTTCGCCAAACTCATTTCGCAAAACTGTCGCCACGCTCTTAACTTTATAAGCTTGGTTACTTTCTTCATGTTTCAGTACTATCCAACTGCCTGGGAAAATATTATCGTAGATACCATTGAAATCGATATGATTCTGATTAGCGATCGCAAATCCTGGCCAATCCTTGGTATACAAGCTATCAAACCAACTTCCTGCTAATAGCTTTTCTACCTGCGCTTGATTAACTTCATCAAAATACGCTAACGTACTACGAATTTCCTTATTTCTCAATCCCTTCTTTATTTCTTCCCAGTTTACGTGAGGAGCAGTTGTGTTAATTTGGGAACGAAATACACCCCGATCTGTCCCTGCATATATATAATTGCTGGCTTGGTTACTCGCTATACTCAGGGAATAGACAGTAGTTTTATCTGTCAGATTTTCATTGTTAACCTGCTGCCAATTTAGAGTACCATCAACAGCAGGAGGATCAGGAAAAAGATTGTCACAGAAAAATACTCCTGTATTTGTCCCGACAAATAGATAATCCTGATTATTGATTTTAGCCGTAGCTAGTGAATATACACTTTTTTCATTCAGTGTTTCACCATTAATCTGTGTCCACGTAATCTGCCCATTATCATCTTCCTCGCCACGAAATACACCTTGGTCAGTCCCAAGAAAAATATAAATTTTGTCACTTTCTGTAGTTTTTTGTATGGTCGCGATTGAATATACAATCGTGCCACTCAAGTCAGTAGAGCCGTCATCTACTTTATTAATATCCTCCCAGGTTCTCCCGCTATCTTGAGAACGAAAGATGCCATATTCAGTACCCGCATAGATAAGGTTTTCATAGACAGCAAGACAGCGAATAATACTGCTGGACAAACTAGTTTCTATGTACTTCGTTTTTGCGACTCCCCATGCATTATAATCCTCTACATTCTCCGGGAGTCTATTTAGTGTATTAGCCGCTTGCCTGGTTGTACTTTCAGCTTGCCTGGTTGTACTCTCGGCTGCCCTGATTATATCTTCTGGATTATTTTCTTGATCCTCTTCTTGATCTTGTAGTGAATCTGCTGCCTCCTGGAGTGAATCTGCCGCCTCCTGAAGTGAATCTGCTGAACTATCGAGTGCCTCAACACGGCGAACTTGATACAGAACAACAACACTAACACCACCACTGCCTATTTCTACCCAACTTTCTCCGAGATCAATACTTCTAAATACATTCCCTTCACTCGCCCCTGCAAAAATATATCCTTTCTCATTAACTGCTAGAGAGTAGATATCAAGATTAGTCAAACCTTTGTTAATCTCTACCCAATTTTTGCCTTCGTCTGTGTACCGAAAGATCCCATTATCAGTCCCGACAAACAGACTACCAGTGTTTGACTCGCGCACCAAAGCTCGAACATCAGCGTTCTTCAACAATCCTGTAGAAATTGACTTCCACTCTTGATTGTCAAAATAATAATTAAAAACACCACCCGTGTCATAACCGTACAGGCGTTGCTCCTCCGGACTCAGTTGATTCCATTCGGGGGCATCGCTACCAAATAGAGTAGCTTGTTCCCGTAAAGCGAACACTTGGATCTGGCTGCGGGGTTCCCAACCCAAACGTTTTCCCCAAGAAACAGCGGTATAATCTTGTTCCTCATCAGTCTCGACTGCTGTTAGCTTAGTATAAAGACTTTCATAGGATTCTACTTGCTCTTCTACTATTAATAAAGGCTCACCCTCTGCCAACTGAGTTTCAGTGCCCGATAGCTTGAGTGATACAGTTTCTTCCCTTATTTCTTGCGGGACAATTTCTGAGGGTAAATGGGGTTGCAGTAAATTCCATGCCCCCCGCATTTCCAAAGTTTCTACAGTCTCAAATACCTGGGGTTGTTCATCAGCTATGGGTACGCTTTCGACTGTAACTCCCTCAGGGACTTCGACAATCTCCGGTACATCATCTGACTCTTCGATGGTAAAAGCTAGATAGGTACTAGCAGCAACACCTGGATCCAGTTCGTAACCTACCGTCCGACTCAATTCCAGTACCGATAACCGTTCGGTTGCCGTATTCACGAAACCTTCATTAGCGATCCGTTCTTGGTAGAAAGTCAGCACCTCCATCAATGTAGCCCAACTATCTAGAAAAGCGATCGCTGGGTCATCCTCGTGGCTGGCAGTCAATTCCGCTAGGCGTGGTGAACCATTGTTGTTGTTAGGGGAGGTTGTCTGATTATGCAAGCAGGCTAGCATGCGCTTAAAGCTATCATCATGCCTAGCAATCCGATAGGATAGGGCTCTTCGCCCCGGTCGATTGTAAATAGGTTTTGGTTTGTTTTCTGGTGATAATGTCATAGGCCATTTTCTAATTCAAATTCAAATTTGATCAAACCATTCTCTGGAGTATAAGGGTTATTATCCACTTGCACGATTGATAAATTATCGGTGGCTATTACACCTCGGTTCAGTTCATCGCGAGGTGTCTGACCCCAAACCTGAAAGCGCTTAACTTCAGCCCGATATACCCCGTCAATTTCCATCGCCTGCTGAATAATGCGACTTAGAAAAACTGGTTGACCGAAGCTGAAGTTGTCTGGATGAAAAAAGCCGCGCTTGCCACTCTTGGAATCTTTTTTGCCAAAAGTTTCTTCAAGGGCGCGTCTGATACTGCTTTGGAAATAGCCATCTTTAATTTTTACCTGCAATACAATATCCAAAGGTACAAAAGTCGGTTCGACAATTTCTAGGTCGTGAGCCATAAGTCGGAATGGCTCTATATACTCACCCAATTCTTTTTTAAAGTCTTTGTCGATCCGTTTATCCTCATGGCGATCAACTGCAATAAACATTGTGTACCAACTACCAGTCCAGCGCAGTTGGGCAGCAGCCTTTTGCACCTCCGGATGACGTTGCATCACCTCAACGTAGTCTGCTTCTGTGACGCAGTTCTGACGAATGCGCAAAGCCTGAGGGGCCTTCAGACGGGCATCGGCGATCGCTTCTGGGTCGATACCACCCTGGGCAGCTAAGGGGTTGTAGATTTTAGTAATTTTCTCATCCAGTTTCGAGTAACGATCGCCATCTTGGGTAAGCAAGTAGGCGATCGCCTCTCGACCCACATTACCTGCACTACCATTACCACTGCGGTAGCTCGCTTTCATTGCCAAACCCGCTAGTGGTGCCTTGCCCAGATTTCCGTCTCCAAAGCGCAGGTGGGCCGTGCGATCGCTCTCCATTTCCACAACAAAATCTGAAGCAAACTGATTGCTATTCAAAAGGTCGGGTTGTACATTCCAGGTTTCCCCATCACCACTGTTACCAGCAAAGGATTGTAATGACAACACTGGTACAGCGTGTTGAGGGTATTGTTGTAATATTTTGGCTGCGGGCTGTTCCTTTGCCTGTTCGTGATCGTAAACTTCGCTGTAGGTTAGATCCTTTTTAGACAGTTCGAGGCGATAATCGCTCGATGCCTGCACTTCAGGCCTGTCATTTTCTTCCTGACTTTTGCCGTGATCAGCAAGTACGATATTACCCCGAGCGACACTGAGGGGGTCAGTATTTTTCGGGCAAACAGATTTAGTCACCCACAGAGAGAATTTGAGTGCATCGGGAAGAGCCCATTCAATCTCAGTCAATAGCACTGCTGTATTATCTGGCGGATCCTTAAATCTACCTCCAATCGGGTCTTCTAGCCCAGAATTGACCTTAGTCAAGCGCACTACCTGACGGTGCTCCGGAGTGCCCATTTTGCCCGTCTGCGGGTTTGTCAACTCTTCGAGTAACAGCAAGTCACCTGGTTGCAAATACTTTAAATGCCCTACTAATGTCGCTTTCGTGGCACCTTTCTTGAGGCAAAACTCAGAAGCCCCCCAAGCATAGAACTCAATTTCATTGTGATCGGTACGCAATTGCAGGTCGTGTAGAGTTTGAAAAACCTTAGCCCCCTTTCGCTGGAGCACCTCTTGGGCCTCGCGGGAACCATGCTTTAGCACTGGCGGCGATGTTGATGCACCCGTGAGGAGCATGGAGTTCTTGTTGAGCGTCACTGGCTCCATCCCAGGCTTTAACTTCAGGTATACCCAAACCCGAGCATTGCAACCTTCATGCAGCACGTAGTCTACCAGGCGGCAGTGGCGACGGATAGAAATTCGTTGTCGAGCTCTACTCAGGTAGGCCTCTGTTGCCACTGCATCCTGATAATAGCTAGCGCTGTCAGCAGCATAAGCTAAGATTTCTGTTAAAACAATTCCAATATCAGCTGGATTGCGCTCTCGCCATTGAGGCATCACCACCGAGAGGCGATCGAGTATCAATTGGCGAAAGCTGCTATAGTCCTTTGCCAGATAACTAATCTCTATGGATTCCTGAGTTTTCAACTCCCCAAGTGGTGGCTGTTGCGGGTCAACTTTAGTGGAGATTTGCTCAGGTTTTCGGAAGCTAAAACTCAGCTCCTCGAAGAACGGATCTAGCTTGGGTTGAATATTAATCAGCTTTATTTTATAGGAATTGCTCTGCTCCTCACTATCTGATAAATTCAACGGATGCTTAACCTTTAGTGTAAGCAGATTTCCCTCTATCTCTATGGGTTCGAGCAACTCAACGTCACTGCTAACCATGCCACCTTTGGTAATGGAAATATTGCTAGCGCTGACTGTTTCGGGAGCCACCTGTTTGCCCTCTAAACCTGGTGCAGCAGGTATGAAATAGACTAGCAGATTCCACTCGTCATCGGGATTTTCTACCCACTCCACTTGGATATAATCAAGCCCTATCTGAATCGGATGAGCGCTCACTGCCATCCGTCGCTGATGTCTGAATTCGCTATCCATTACTATGAAGTCCTCGACTCTCCCTGCTCGAATTTAGCCACTTCCCGTTGCTGATTGCGTCTAATTATATAGACCACTGTCACCGTTAACTTCGTATCTTCAGTTTCTACCTGTAGTCCTTCTACCTGGATCAGTTCCCCCAACCACTCTTGTAAAGAACTTTGTACCATCAACTCAACTGCACTATTGAGATCTTGGCTATTGGGAGCAAAAATCAACTGCATTAAACCTGTGCCAAAGGTAGGGCGGTTGACTCTTTCTCCCGGAGTCGTGAATAGCACTTGCTCAATCATCTGACGGATATGTTCTGACCAATCCGCTTCTGCTACTCGCTTGCGATCATCAATCTCGAAGGGATAGGCAATTTCCATTTGTCAACTCAAATTTGTCTAATTACAAACTTACCACTGACTACCTACATTACTTCCAGTTCCCCATTATTAACTTTTACCTTAACCTGAGATAGGTTAAGGCTTGCGCCACCGCTGGCCTTGACATCTATAGCCGAATTAACTGCTAGTTCCGAGCCATCATTACTTATTTTTATCCCTGAAGAAGCTAGTTGCATCTCAGATTTACCGTTCTTTAGCTCAATGCCCTCGTTTGTCAATTTCGCTGTAGATGATTTCTTCTTTAATTCAATCCCCGATGCCTCCAGCTTTCCTTCACCACCTTCTTTCTCCTTTAGTTGAATCTGCTTAGGGGTGATCTCCACTCCCGTCTCTTTAGTCTTCAACTCCAGCAGGTCCTCTGTCAATTTTAAAAGCGTCTCCTGGTTATGCTTAATTTCAATTCCCTCCTTATTTAAAGTCACTTTTAGTAACTTTTTCGCATTTTTGTTGTCTTTTTTAGGTAATTTAATCTCCAAACTTACCCCTTCTTTTTGAGTTCGCCTACTCAAGATAAAAATCAAGTCTTCAGTCTTAAAAACTTGAATCTCGGCAGGGTCTTGATTTTGTTCGTAAGCATCCTTGACTTCCTTAGGCACTTCCTCCTCACTCCAGAAGCAGCCTGTCCAAATCGGGCGATCGCGATTGCCTCCCTCAAATTCAACCCAGATGTTCGCACCTTCAGGTGGTATTGTAAACATTCCTATATCTTTGCCTGTGTAGGGTAAGCAAGGCAGAGCCCAGTTTTCGTTGTCTGCATCTAGAACCTCCGGAACAATTACTTGAAGGCGACCAAGCTTGTTGGGGTCTTGATTTTTTTTTACTTTACCCCGATATTTACCAAAAAATTCTGTCATTTAAGCTTAATTTTTTCTTATCTTGGTGGAAGACTTAAACCTAAAAGGGCTAGCTAAAGGCATGTTAGCTAAACATTGCTTAGATGCTGGTTTAGGTACTACTTTAGCTCTAAAACTCCCTTACTCTAGAGGGTGTAGCGATTGGGTCTCAAAAATCTGTACCCATCCAAGTTCTCTGAAAGCAAGAGTTTGATGATTTATTCGTTGAAATACAAATTTTTTGTAGCGACATACTCTATATCGCTACTTACGTTGTCTTATTATCAGAGTCCTGTCTAGTATCTTTTTGTGTTCGTGATAATATAGGCACAAAAAGATACATAAAAAAAACTAGCAGACTTCAGCGCTTGTGCTCATCTGTACTTGTTACAACTGAGGCGCTCTTAAGCTGCGGGATCACTTGCCATTACCATTTGAGACTCTTGAGGCTGACGCTGTCGTGTAATTACCATTTTTACTCCTCTAGCTGGTGCCAGGGTAACACCCCGACGCCGTGGTATTTCTGGTTGATGCTCAGCCAAAGCTAATTGATAGGATGAGACAATTGTTGCCAAGACCAGCTTCATTTCAAATAAAGCTAAAGCTTCTCCCAGACAGCGACGCACACCACCACCAAAAGGCATAAATTCATAGGGAGAAAATTTTCGTTCTAAAAAGCGTTCTGGTTGAAATTGCTGAGGTTGAGGGTATAAATCTTCCCGCTGATGTAAAAGATAGATGCATCCTAGTAATTTTGTACCGGGTTCTAATCGATGTCCCAGAAGTTCAACCGGTTCTTGTACGAACCTGGGAAAAGTCAGCATCGCCACAGGAGAAATCCGCAAACTTTCATTACAAACGGCACTCAGATAAGGTAGCCGGAAAATACTCATCGGGTCTCGATGCTCACCAATGGCATCGAGTTCAAGTAGCAGTCGTTGTCTGACTTGTGGGTGTTTGTGAAGCCAATACAATCCCCAAGCCATTGCTGATGCTGTGGTTTCGTATCCTGCCAAAAGCAAGGTAATTAGCTCATCTCGCAGTTCAAGATCAGTCATAGTTTCACCATTTTCGTCCCTGGCTGAGATGAGCAAAGACAAGATATCTATACGCTCTGGCTCTGGTTTTTCCCGGCGCTGAGCAATTTCGGCGTAGATTAATTGGTCAATTTGATGACGTTGGCGCAAAAACCTTCCCCAAGGACTCCAGGCTCCAAAATCCTGTTGTAAGGAGGGAAAAAACAGAAAGCTAGAAGTAAGGGGAGAGCGAAAAACATCCAACATTAATGCCATTAACTGCTGGAGTTTCTGGGAGCGTTCTCCCTGATACAAGCCAAATACAACCTGTAATATGACCTGTTGGGAAATCTCTTGGGTAGCACGACGAGCCGAGAAGGGCTGATGGTGTGGTAACTCACTAAAGACTTTTTCGGTGAGATTACAGATGAGTTCGCCATAGGCTCGCATCCGCTCTCCATGAAAAGAAGGCATCATGAGCTGCCGTTGTCGTTTGTGGCGCTGAGCTTCTAGCAGCAAAAGTGAATAATCCCCGACTAAAGGTTGTAAAACTTTGTTTTCTTGACCAGGGGCTGTAAATTTCTTTCGATCATTAGTCAAAATTTCCTCAATTGCCTGGGGATGGTTGACAAAAACCTGGGTGTCCCCAAAACCAATTACCTCAGCGGTAAAAATGTCAGGGTATTGTTGAGCAGCGCTGTTCATATAGCCGACTGGATCAATAACCCATTGCAGTCTTTGTAAAAACCGAGGCTTGTTGAGGAGATTGGGTAGTTGCATAATACTGTGTAAACAAAAAAATGATCAGTAAGAGAAAAGATCAACGCTCTTCGATGAAATCAAGAGATTGATGAAGAGTTTTTCTGCTAGCGACGTTATCTTTGTAGATCAATCTGAAGTAAAAATATACAATAGACATCTGCTTTCAATCTTCTCTTACTTTTGCACAGCGACACTAGCGATCAGGCACTGCCTCATCGCTGAGAGCTTCTGTGGAAGTGAGAGTGAAAGTTATGGTAATGTAAACGCCGAAGCTCTATATCTCCAGGCTAGTGAGATAAGTAGGAAGCTTCTGCGGGGAAAAGTATCGCAGAATACAGATTTTTTTTTGGCGATTGCTTCTGAAACGAAACTTTTTTATCTACTGAAATTTGTTAACTTTTTTTCCTAGAAGAAAACATTAGGGGACGCAGCAGTGGGAAGGGAAAGACAGATGCTCAAGCAAGAGCAAGCGCTTTAGGTGAAGCTTTAGAGAGATACTCTGGAGTATTCCAAGGCTACGAAGTCTCAATGGTTAAGACTTTCGAGGAAATGGGTAAGGAGGCTATACATCCCAACAAGTGTATGTTGTTCAGTGAGAATCAATATCAGACTCGTCACGATTGGAACCGAGACTCTCTGGGTGCCTTTAATAAAGTCCCAGAACCCTTTGATGTAAAGAAGCTCAGGCAGTGGACAGCGATATGGTCTTTAACTGGCGATTGCTTTAAGTATCTGCCAACGGCTTATTGCTATTACGGTCATCCAGAATCCTCTGAGTGTTGGGCAGACAGCAACGGGACTGCCGCAGGAAATACTCTGGAAGAAGCAATATTACAGGGGTTTGAGCTGTTAACTTAAAAATTGTAGATATCTGTAGAAAGCTCTAGATAATTATGCTATACTTAGAGTTAGTTAGTCTAGAGCCATGAAACCATCTGGAAACGAGCGAAAATCTGAGGTAAAAGTAGTACGTGTCACCCGCACAGAG
>JAAHGS010000236.1 GCA_010692645.1 Symploca sp. SIO2E9 | reverse complement strand
ACCTGATAACCATGGTGTTAAAGGGCAGTTGCGCAAAACCCCTGAGCGTAGTCGAAGGGGAAGGAAGCAGAAACCTAAGTCGTGAGCCTTAGGAATCCCTCGCTTTTAGCGACGGGAGGATGTCAATGACAGTCACTAGGTCAATTAAGTACTACAACTGTTTGTAAAAGCGTTTTTCGTTTTTTCCAGTTTTATTGCCAGCAACTAGCAAAATTGCTTATGGAACAGACTTTAACAGTAACGCAGGCAATTCAACCCATTGTTTATACCTTGGTTATGAATTACCTGATTACTGTAAATCAAGCTTATTACTTCTGATTACCAGAAGTATCTTGATTAGAAGCAGGAGTATCCTCTATAGCACAGTCATTAGGCCAATTAAGCACTACAACTCCAGAATCAATAAAGCCATCTATCCGACTTCTATACAAAGTAATTTCCTCAGCTGATTCAGGAGCAGCAGCCTTCATTAGATCCAAAATTTCAACAGCTTTCTCCCAATTTTGGTCACATAAAGACCTCTTAAGCTCAGCATTAAGATCAATTTCAGCCAAGCCAGAGCCAGCAAGAACTAACTCTATTACAGTCAATAATAATGTAGTTGTTAAAAATTTTAATTTCATCTTGAAAATTTCAGTGTTTCTTAGTTAGGTATGCCCTTTATATAGTTCCCTGTAATAGAACAAAGTTAACAATTAAATTTTTCCAGCTTTTTTTTACTCACTGCTCACACCAATCTATTTACCCACCAGCAATAAAGGTGTAATATCAGGAACCCCTTTTGTAACTTTGTAGTACGGGCATCTTGTCTGCTTGTCGTAATAGCAAACAGCAAGATGCTCCCACTACCAATATTTTGGCAACTTTGGGATGCAGCTGCAATATATCCCTCTCCTGGTTGCGAGAAGTGGAATATCCTGGCGTCTACATCATCACTTAAACGTATGTGAATTCAGTTCCTGAGAGGTCGATTCCGGGGACATTTCCTTGGATAATACCAATCAGCTTATCTCGAGAAGAACCAATTCCTCCATATCCATAATAGATCTCAATCTGTGAGCCTGAGATTTCTAGCTGATATTTATCGGCACTTCCGTATAGCTCAATTGTGTCTTCATCAAAACTGAAGTCCTTAATTAAGGCATAGCTATTGTTGTTTTCATCATAGAAAGCACCTGTTTCATTTCCAAGTACAAAGGTGTCTTCTCCAGCACCACCAGTGAGTTCATCCACCTCACCAACTCCCGGATTTGTCACAGTGGCGACTGTCCCAATCAAAATGTCATCACCATGACCACCTCTGAGAGTATCATTACCCTCGCTACCAATTAGTTCATCGTCGCCTTTACCGCCTCTGAGAGTATCATTGCCATTGCCAGCATTCAGGGTATCGTCGCCTTTACCCCCTCTGAGAGTATCATTACCGTCGCCAGCATCAAGGGTATCGTTACCCTCACCACCTATGAGGAAATCGTCACCTTTGCCAGCATTAAGGAAATCGTCACCTTTACCACCTCTGAGGGAATCGTCACCTTTGCCGGCATTGAGGGTATCATCACCTTTACGGCCTTTGAGGATATCATTACCTTCACCAGCACTTAGAGTATCATTACCTTCGCCAGCACTTAGAGTATCATTACCTTCGCCACCTCTGAGGATATCGTCGCCTTCACCACCTCTGAGGATATCGTCGCCGTCGCCAGCATCAAGGATATCGTCGTCTTTGCCGCCTCTGAGAATATCGTCGCCTTTACGGCCTTTGAGGGTATCGTTACCTTTGCCACCTTTGAGAGTATCGTTACCGCCAGCAGCATCAATTAGATCATTACCACTGTATCCTTTAATGGTTTGATCGCTATCTCCGCCTAGCAGATTGTCATCTGCCATTGTGCCTTTGACAAGAGAGTTGTCGTCAGCTGTAGGTTGCTCAGGTTCAGGTTCTGGCTCCGGCTCCGGCTCCGGCTCCGGCTCAGGTTCAGGTTCAGGTTCAGGTTCTGGCTCCGGCTCCGGCTCCGGCTCAGGTTCTGGTTCAGGTTCTGGCTCCGGCTCCGGCTCCGGCTCAGGTTCTGGCTCAGGTTCAGGTTCAGGTTCTGGCTCCGGCTCCGGCTCAGGTTCAGGTTCAGGTTCAGGTTCAGGTTCTGGCTCCGGCTCCGGCTCCGGCTCAGGTTCTGGCTCAGGTTCTGGCTCTGGAGTAACAATCAATTCATCAGTTTCGAGGTCAAGTTTGACATTTTCCGACCCAATAGTTACCTGATGAATTACACTATCAATGTTTCCATCGTTGTCCCAGTCGCCAGAGAAGGTGACATCATAAGTACCAGTTGCTAACTGCATCTGATATCCACCAGCATCCCAGGTAGTGGTAGTAAAGGAATCGCCAGTTGCCGTATTAACCGCCGTCACATCTATCCCGGCAAGGCCTTCACCAGAAGTATAGAAATCATCATCAATGATCCCATCATCGAAAGCCACCCCTAGCAACCAGGAATTGCCAAAGTCTAAGCGGTTGCCAAAATCCTCGGTGATTACTAATTCGCCAACATCTGTATTAGGATCATCTTCAGGAACAATTGAAATTCCAACCTCCCGAAAAAAATTGTTCATGATGTTGTTGCGGTGACCATGATTGGGTTGTATCCCTGAGCCATCTGGGTTTATACCCCAATCAATCGCAAAAGCTGCATGGCCGAAGAAGACAAATGATGCATTAGCAAAGGTATTCTCTCCCAAAGCAGACCAATTATATCCAGCATCTTCAAAGCGCTGAACTATATCCGGTGCGTGTCCAGTAGCATCTTGTTCTAATTGAAAATTGTTATTGTTAATCGCGACATTGTTGAGTTCCTTAGACCAAGCCAGAGCTTGTGCTGGAACTAGAGTACTCCACTGCTGGTTTAATACATTAAGATCCACATTGAAGAATTTAAGGGCAAAATTGACGTTGGGATCTTCTTGTAAGCGCTCAAGTTCGCCACCTGGATCCATCCGCATCCGGTTGATCAATTCGAGCATATACTGCTCATCTGCAGTTGGTTGATACTGATTGTCTTGTAGTTGATTCATCGGTATGTTCTCTGAAGCCCATTGCTCCAGTTTCAAAAACCGATGTTTGCGATCGCATTTGTGCTATGTTTGCAGAGTGTATATATTTGATTAACTGTTCATTGTCCATTGTTCATCGTTCATTGCAATCAACAATGAGCAATTAACAATGAACGAATCGGCGGTCATTTCTATTTCTGGTGGGGTTAGAAGTAAATCCCACCGCCGATTCCCTGTTCAATTAGACATATTCAAACTCACTTCCTGAGAGATTCAGTCCCGAAAAATCTCCTCTGATTTCACCAATGAGTTCATCTTTAGTTGAGCCATTTTCTCCGTAAAATATCCTAGTTTTTGAGCCTGATTCTACTAGCTGATAGTTATTTTCACTACCGTGTAGTTGGATGAAATCTTGACCGAGCTTAAAATCATTAATTATTGCTCTGTCATTTCCCCCATTAGCAATGTAGAAAGCATTATTAGCATCCCCAAGCGCGAAGATGTCTGCTCCAGCATTACCACGGAGCTTATCTTGTTCACCTGCTCCTGGATTGGCCATAGTGCTATCGACGCCGATTAAGGTATCATTACCACTGCCGCCAGAGAGGATATCATTGCCCTTATCTCCAGATAGAATATCGTTGTCATTGCCACCGCTGAGGCGATCATTGCCACTGCCTCCATCGAGAGCATCATTGCCACTACTACCATGGAGGCGATCATTACCACTGCCACCGTCAAGAGTGTCATCACCGCTACCGCCATTGAGAGTGTCGTTGCCACTATCTCCTTGAAGAATTTGATTGCCTTTACCACCTTTGAGCTTGTCATTTCCCTTTGTGCCTTTGACCAAGCTACCTTGATCCCCAGTAGGCTCAGGTTTAGAGGGTGATTCGTTGCCCAATTCGTCAGTCTCAAGGTCAAGTTTGACGTTTTGTGAGCCGATTGTGACATTTCTGTTTACAGTGCCATCGACTCCCTTACCAGAGAAGGTAATTTTATAATTTCCAGGGTCAAGTGCGATTTGATATCCGCCAGACTCAAAAGTTTTGGTGGTAAAAGCTTTGTTGTCTGACTGGCGAACTGCCTTAACTTTAACACCCCCTAGTCCTTCTCCAACAGTGTAGAAATCGTCGTCCTTGACATTGTCATCAAAAGCCACACCAGTTAAAAAGATGTCCGAACCTGATTTGGCAAATTTCTCGGTGGCCCATGCAGTTTTAAAGCTGCCAGAGGTTTTAGTCGCAATCCCAATACCAATTTCGCGAAAGTCATCCCTCATGATATTTTTGCGATGACCTTTGCTGTTTAACAAGTTTTTGTGTTGCTCCTCAACTAGCTCTGCTATAGCTGGATTGCCAGATTTACCTCGGAAAGCAATGTTTTCAGCCCAAGCAAAGCTACCAGTAAATTCATATCCAGCTGCTTTCATACGATCATCTGGACTACTACCTCCTGCACCAGTGTGGGAGAATTTGTTGTTCTTCATCCACTGGCTATGATCCCCAGCTGCTTGAAGAAGTTCAAGGTTAAAGGCTAAGGGTTGTTTAGTTTTACTAGAAATTGTATCTGGAGATAGCCCCTCATTGAGACCAAAGTCGTAGCGAGATGCTTCAGCATTAGGATTCATGCGGCCCCGATTGATTAACTCGAGCATATATTGCTCATAAGCACTGGGCTCCTCAGGATTAGTGGGATTTGGTGCTGGCTCTGGAGTTGGCTCTGGAGTTGGTTCTGGAGTTGGCTCTGGAGTTGGTTCTGGAGTTGGTTCTGGAGTTGGTTCTGGAGTTGGCTCTGGAGTTGGTTCTGGAGTTGGCTCTGGAGTTGGTTCTGGAGTTGGTTCTGGAGTTGGTTCTGGAGTTGGCTCTGGAGTTGGTTCTGGAGTTGGCTCTGGGGGTGGTGTTGATGTCACTTTGCCAGAGAGGGGTTTAACGGAACCCTTTCCTTTCCCATAGATTGAGCGGATGCCGTCGATGTCATCTTGTAGCAGGAAGGCAGTTCCTAGGCCAGAATAGCGATTGTTAATACTTGGGTTCATCACAGCCTGTTTGCCAGACTCATGAGCAAGTCCTAGGGCATGACCGATTTCGTGTACCGCTACTTCCAGAAAGTCAAAGTTGAACCCAGATGACTCAGTTGTCCAGAATTCGTTGTTGTCAAAGTTGATGGTAGTTGCTAATTCTCCACCCCTAGTAGAGAGATTAGTACGTCCCAAAGTTCCACCACGACCACCTAGGGAACTATTACCAATTCGGATATCAGCAGCATTGTCATTCCCACTACTTTTTGGACCACTATCCTTAACCTCGACAAATTTTAGTGGTGCATATTGTGACCAAAGGCTGAAGGCTTCTTCGATCGCAGCTTTGTACTCTGAATTAGAAAGATCTCCTTTGAGGTTACCATCGAAAAGGTTGGTGTAGCTATAGGTAACTTCAACTGGTGAACCTTTGCCTTGAGGTTGTGACCATTTAAGACTACTACCATAGGTTCTAAACTCAGATTCGTAAACAGTTCCATCTGAGGAAAAGTCAGCTGTACAACAGCTTGAGCAGGCACATCCATTCAAGTGAGTCGCTGGGAGATCAATGTTTTGATTTTGACCCTGATTCAAAGGTTCAATCTGTGTAGTCTGGTTGATGAAGTCGAAAATTAACTTTTGGGGTGTCGTCTGATTCTGGGTACGTAATTGATTGGATTTGGAAATATACTGCTCCTGTGCAGTTAACTGAACCATGATTATTTCTCCTGAGAAAAGGTCTAAACTCAAATCGGTATGGCTGCACCCATTTGGTAAAGACACCCTCAGTCTTTTGGAATTGGGCAAGACAAACAGATAAATACCTGTCAGATTTATCAACCAGGTTGAAGAGATAAATGCACTATTAAGACAGTAGTTGCAATTTAGGTAAAGTTAGCTCACGACAGAGCTAAACGGGAGCCAGGTTCCCCTGAAAATCATGCTCTTCTCATCTTGATTTGAGCCATTTGCTCAGTCGAACATCGGGGTAGGTGAGCCTCTAACTTTACTTTCTGATCTTGATTTAGCACTAATGTGTTTGACGGAATGTTAGAGACATTATCTGTGATGTCTCTAAATGTTTTGTTGAATTGCACTAACTGTAGTTGCCAGCTATCTGATCGTCCCTGCAAGATAGTTCTGAGAGTGACAACATCTGTATTTTTGTACTTGCTTGAGTTATTCTTCCGACTTTATTTTTATTGTAGTGTTTATAAATTTCTAACCTTCCATCTATAGGAATATTTTCCCTATCGGAAACTTTACAAAGAGCAATAAGTAGTGACACTCCCCCTTTTAGAAAAAGGGGGATTCTTAGCTCATCCATAGAACTTGCCCGAAGGAGTTTCCCCACCCAGACACAGAGCAGACTTGGGTAGTTTATATAGCTCCATAACTTCTGTAATCGGCAGTCTTGAGTTTACTCCCAGCGTTAGTGGCGAAGTATGTCCCTGCTGGAGATGATCAGCAGCTGCACAACCGATCATGGCAGCATTATCGGTACATAATTTAAGAGGAGGGAAAAGCACTCTCAAATTATGACTCTCTGCTGCTGCGATTAAATGCTTTCTCAGCCCACTGTTAGCAGCCACGCCACCACCAACGGCAATCTTGTCAAGTCTATAGTCAAGGGTACAGGAAATTACTCGCTTGGTGAGCGCTCGCGCTACGGTTTCCTGAAAGCTAGCAGCGATATCATTGACAGGTAACTCTGAACCCTCCTGTTCTAGTTGTTGCACCAGACGCAGTACTGCTGTCTTCAAGCCACTAAAACTGGAGTCATAGGGATGATAGCCGCCACTGGGAACAGACACTTTACCCTCTGGTAGTGCAAAAGCTTGGGGATTTCCTTGTTGGGATAGCTTATCAATTACTGGACCACCTGGATAGCCTAACCCCAATAAACGAGCTACTTTATCAAAGGCTTCACCCGCTGCATCGTCACGAGTTGCGCCTATTATCTCATACATACCACAGTTTTTGACATAAATCAAGCTGGTGTGACCCCCAGAAACCAGCAGGCTCAAAAATGGCGGCTCTAACTCTGGTTCACTTAAGTAAGCAGAATAAATGTGACCTTCAAGATGATGAATTCCCAGAAAAGGCTTGTGGTGAACCACAGCTAAAGTTTTGGCTGCAGTTAACCCCACGAGTAGGGAACCTACCAAGCCAGGGGCACAGGTTGCCGCCACCCCATCAATTGCTCCCCAGTCTAGTTGAGCTTGAGCTAGGGCAAGAGCGATCGCTTCATTTAGCGTCTCCAGATGAGAGCGTGAGGCAACTTCTGGCACGACACCTCCATATTGTCGGTGTATTGCAATTTGGGAGGAAACAATACTACTCAAACAGATGCGATCTTTGACAATCGCTACTGCTGTTTCATCGCAACTGGTTTCTACTGCTAAGACGCAAGGCATAGGGCATTAGGGCATTAGGGATAGGGCATAAACAACCCTCAGGTCCTATATAACCCTAGGCTATGTTAAGTTTTCTGCCAATTTTAAGCTTGAGGTAAAAAGCTAGGGTTATCTAAATTTAGAATACAAAATTAAATAAAGAACGTACCCTAGGGCTTAGCGGAAAAGGTGTGACCCATCCGGAGGGGATACCCACGCGGAGGCTCCCTCTGCACCTGCATGGCGCACCTCAACGATTTACCGGGGTAGGATGTCACATGGAATTCAGTTGCAAAAACTCAGCCATAAAAAAATGAATCCAACTATTGCAGCACCTCTTGCTTATGGCATCCTAGCCATGATTGGAGGAGTTATGGGCTACCTGAAAGTTAAGAGCAAAGCCTCGATCATTTCTGGTGCGATCAGTGGTCTTTTACTGGTTGCTAGTGCGGTCGCGCAACTTTTAGGATACTCGTGGGGACTGACTTTGGCAGCAGTGGTGGCGGCAGCGCTGGTAATTGTCTTTGTCATCCGGCTAGTTAAAACTCGCAAGTTCATGCCTGCGGGAATGATGATCATTGCGGGTTTGCTGTCGTTAGGGTTGATGCTTTATCCCACACTAGTATCTCTGTAGAAGTTTCTAGCCAATGAATTACAGGGAGTGGAAAAGGAAAACATTTACCTCTATCCCTACTCCCCCTTTCGGGCTACCCTAAAAATCTCTAGAGTTGAGGATACAAAAACTGCTTTTTTTTAATTAAACTTTACTAAGTTCACCATACAGAGTTAAGATTGCTTCGGTGTACATTTAATACCATCTTTATTGTACACAATACTTTTTGTTTCGTAACAAAAGGAAACATTTTCATGAGACGATTGTTAGCTCTAATTTTTGCCGCAACACTGTGGTTTAGCTTTGTAACTCCTGCCTCTGCTGATGTAGCTGGACTAGTTCCCTGTAGTGAATCTCCTGCATTCCAAGCCAGAGCTGCTAGTGCTCGCAATACTACCGCTGACCCTGAATCAGGAAAAAAACGATTTGAGCGCTATTCTCAGGCACTGTGTGGTGAAGAGGGATTACCTCACTTAATTGTTGATGGTCGCTTCTCTCATGCAGGTGACTTTCTGATTCCTAGTATTTTGTTCCTATATATTGCTGGTTGGATTGGTTGGGCTGGTCGCAGCTATCTGCAAACAATTCAAAAGGACAAGAATCCAGAAGCAAAAGAAATCACCATCGACGTGCCTTTGGCAATCACTAAAATGGTTTTTGTCGGTCCTCTATGGCCCCTGGCAGCCACGCAAGAAATGCTCTCTGGCTCAATGTTTGCCAAAGATAGTGAGATTCCTGTTTCACCACGCTAGTAGAGAAGTTCAATCGATCCTCTCTACTAGAGTTGCCCACTGCTTTTAGGAGAATTTGCCATGTCAGATTTACTCAAGTTTCTTTCCTCTGCGCCTGTGTTACTTACTGCTTTGTTAGTCTTTACAGCAGGACTTTTGATTGAGTTTAATCGCTTTTACCCTGATCTGCTTTTCCATCCTCTCTAAACGAGTTTCACACAGGATTTGAGATTAATTCATAGTTGACAAGAAACTCGCGATTGTTTACTTGCAAAGCGTTGGCTTCCTTCAAAGCGTTAGAGCGTTAGTTAAGGACGCCCTTAGCGCAGTTAGCATGGTGCTAACAGCAACAGAACAATCGCGGGTTTCATCTTTCTTCGCGGCAGGAGACTCTCGCTTGAGCGCGACGAGACGTGCGACATAAACGCCTGGGGAAACCCCAGGCAACGCGCACTCGCCGAATGCCGCGCCTCCCATTAACTTTACTTTGTGGTAAGATACTTTTGGTCGTTGACCCACCCAGACAACGGGGACAGACAGCCTAACAGATCGAAGTTCGTAATTTTTGGCGACGGCGCAGAAAAGTTGGCAGACTGGGATAAGCTGACAGGGC
>JAAHGS010000235.1 GCA_010692645.1 Symploca sp. SIO2E9 | reverse complement strand
AGATCTGCTTTTTGTGGTCGGGTAGATACCCTAGCATAGACAACAACGGCTCTTCCTCCGTCGGGTTCTGATTCTTTTTTGATGAACCCTTCGATGTTGTAGCGCCTATGCCCTGACGGCGTTTTGACGGTTTGGATCTTGCCCTCGGATTCCCATCTTCTGAGGGTTCTGAGGCAAACTCCCAAAGACTCAGCTGCTTCACTTGGTTTTACATATTTAGCCATAATGTCGATACTATGGCTAAATATGTATTAATTGTCAAGATTTGTCCGTATGATCAACGACTAGAGGCGTACCGATCGCACTACTAGGATAAGCTAGAAAGAAATCTTTCACGCTCTTGATCATGGAAGTTATAAAACTGACGACGAAAATTGATGAGTCTGGTTGTTTGAATCTTAATATTCCGACCCAATTAGCAGATGCCGAGGTCAATGTCGTCATTGTATTGAATCCAATTTCATCTGTCGAGAAGCCGCTGTTCAAGTATGATTTCTCTGATTTGGTAGGTCAATTAACCTGGAATGGAGATGCAGTTGCTATGCAGAGGAATCTCCGGGATGAGTGGTGATCGCTACCTGTTGGATACGAATGCAATTGTAGCGCTACTCCAGGGAAATTATCAACTCGTTCAATTATTGCTAAATGCTGATTGGCTAGGAATTTCAGTGATTAGCCAAATTGAGTTTCTGGCGTTTTCTGGGCTGACTCAAGCTGATCGTCAACTTTTTCAGCAGTTTGTTCAACGAGTAGAGGTGATTAGTTTAGTGTCAACTGACATATTACTGGTTGAGAAAATCATTGAAACTCGCCAACAATTTCGGTTGAAATTACCGGATGCTATCATTGCGGCAATGGCGATCCAAAATTCGGCAACTTTAGTAACGGCTGATCAGGAATTTGCCAAGGTTAATGTTCTGACGGTAATTAATTGGTAGCGATTGCCTTTGCCCTGTTCTAAGCCACCATCCAAATATAGTCGGTGGATTATTCTCCACGATGAGCAATCGCACTTTGAGTTAAGTTGAATTTAAAGTTTCGATCACATGGTCGCAATTCTGAACTTTGGCATCTAGTCCCATTGCTTGATATAGTTGGCGTGCATTTCGATAAGCGGTAATAGCTTCTGATGTTTTACCTAGTTCTTTTAAGGCAAATCCAGAATTAAAACAAGATTTGGCTTCCCCATGACGATCACCAATTTCTTGAGTAATCGGCAACGACTGCTGAAAGTAATCGAGTGCCCTTTGGTATTGTCTTAGGCAATTGTATGCTATACCAAGACCAATCAGAGAATTGGCAGTGCCGGAGCGGTTGCCAATTTCTTTTTTAATCTGCAACGACTGCTGATAATAATCGAGCGCCTGTTGGTATTTTCCTAGAGCGTAGTATGCATTGCCCAGATTCATCAGAGAATTGGCAATTCCAAAGCGGTTACCAATTTCTTTTTTAATCTGCAACGACTGCTGATAATAATCGAGCGCCTGTTGGTATTTTCCTAGGGATTTGTATGCTATGCCCAGATTATTCAGAGAATCCGAAATTCCAGAGCGGTTACCGATTTGTTGAAATATCTGCAACGACTGCTGAAGATAATCGAGTGCCTGTTGGTATTTTCCTAGGGATTTGTATACAATGCCCAGATGCATTAGGGAATGAGCAATGCCGGAGCGGTTAACGATTTGTTGAAATATCTGCAACGACTGCTGAAGATAGTCGAGCGCCTGTTGATATTTTCCTAGGCAATTGTATGCAATACCAAGATTCATCAGAGACTTAGCAATTCCAGAGTGGTTAGGGATTTGTTGAAATATCTGCAACGACTGCTGAAGATAATCGAGTGCCTGTTGGTATTGTCTTAGGAAATTGTATGCTATGCCCAGATTATTCAGAGAATTAGCAATACCGGAGCGGTTGCCAATTGCTCGAAAAATCTTTAATGACTTCTGATGGTATTCTATCGCCTGTTGGTATTGTCCGAGGGAATAGTATGCATTGCCCAAGAATGTCAGAGATGCTGAGAGTTTCCACTGGTTATCCTGATTCAGTTTCCACTCTTGCACCAACTGTCCATACACTTCGACTCGGATGGTATTGTAACCTCGTAGATCTAAAAACTCGTCGCAGATGCCGATTGTATCAAAGGCTTGGGCATACTGTTCTAATTGACAGTAGTGATAGAAAATTTCCAGATAGGCTCTGACATCCTCTAGCGTCTGCCAGGGTTGTTGTTTAGTATTTGAGTTGTAGTAAGCGATCGCTTTTTGGTGAGCAGTATTGATATCAGTGGTTTGCTGCTGAGCATATTGTTGTACCAAAGGCTGAAATCGATACTTTCTATCTTCAGTTTCCAGCAATAGGGAGCGGTTGAATAGTTCCCGTAATTCCTTCTGCACTACCACTGGCTTAACTACTTCTGTTTCTGAAGCCAACATCCAACCTGCTGCTTGGTGGTTAAATGCTTGCCGATAGACACTCAAATTAACCAGGAAATTTTGCTGCACAGGGGTTAAGCGCTGAAAGTGCTGCTGTAAAATCCAGGATAAACGCGCATCCTGCTTATCTCGGTGTACTCCTTGAGCTTCTGCTACTAACTCAAACTGCTTTAATCCTAATTCCCAAGCACTACTCAACTGACTATGACAATATTCCCGCAAATAGCCAGCCACTAACTGCAAGGTAAGGGGATGCCCATCCACTGCCTTGGAAAACTCTTCTAATTGCGTAACAGTTTCCTGAATACCCAGACGCTGCAAAAGTAGCCCACCATCACTAATGTTCATTCCCCGCAATAGATGCCAACAGGGTTGTGATTGAAACAGAATTGGCTTTTCCTGGGTAGTTAGTAGCAATGTGCTGTTACTTCCCTGCTGCAGCCAACGGCTGAAAAATTGCTCATAGGTTGAATCTTGCCACTGCCGCGATTGGGTTAGCAGGGTTTCGAGATTATCCACCACCAGCAAACACCGACGCTGACTAAGGCAGGTGAGCAAATCATTAATCAATCCGTCGATATCTCCTTGCTTAGTAACTTGCCCACCAAAAGCAGTAATTACCTTCTCAGCAAAGACGACAAAATCAGGCTTCTGACTAATATCTGCCCAAAATTTATCCGAAAACTCAATATGTTTATAAAGATAAGCTGCCAAAGCCGATTTGCCGACACCACCCAAACCCTGAATACCAATCAGATTAACTGCGGTATCACAGAGCCAGGTTTGCAGTTGGCTAATTTCCTTTTCTCTACCAAGCCAGTTATTTAAGTTTGGCGGGGTGGTAATCAAGTTAGTGGAAGCGGCAACTGAGGAATTCCCTTGCTCAAGTTTTTTAAAAAACTCTTGGACTTCCTCTGCCGTTACTCCTTTCCCACGTTAATCTGAGTTCCAATTTCAGTGACACCTGCCTTGTTAACTGTTCCTACTTGCTTGCCAACAACACCAGCATTATCACGAGCTTCAAAATCCTGCTGGGTAATATTCTCTTGCGAGCCAGTGTTAATTTCGTGAGCTAAAGCTTGCATTTCCTGGGCAAACTGCTGATCTTTAAGCATCTCCACCTGTAGAAAAGGTACAATCTTCGTTAGCTGCTCCCTAGAATGATTTTGCTCAATTTCCACTAAAGCCGCTTCGGCTACAGGTTCACTTCTAAGTTTGTTACGAATTTTCCCCCACAACTTTTTAACCAATTCACTAGCACCAGTTTCGATAACAGCACCAAATGCTAGTTCAGCTATTTTTTCTGCGGCTAATAATTCCAGTGTCATGACGGTTTCATCGTAAATTGAGGACTTTCACCGCTATTATGGCATTTGGCAATAGTTCATGGTTCATTGCCATCATTCTCGGTTTTAGGGAGCAGGGAGCAGGGAGTAGGGAGCAGGGAACAGAACTAGGTGTATCTCAGCCCTCAATCCTGTAGGCTGGGTTGAGAAACGAAACCCAGAAAAGGGTGAGCGAAAAAAGGCGTGGGGAAATAAGTAAGCAGACGCTCCAGACGCGGAGACAGGTCGACGCGGAGACGCGGAGACGCGGAGAATTCAAGTCCCACACAAAATTGCGTTCACCCTCCAGAAAAACATTATAAATGTTGGGTTTCGCATTTGCTCAACCCAACCTACTTATTACTTATTACTTATTACTTATTACTTATTACTTATTACTCAACCCAACCTACTTATTACTTATTACTTATTACTTATTACTTAATTATTCCTTCAATTTCCTCATCCGTTAAATCATATAACTCTCGCAACTTCTGCAATTTTTCCTCAGAAGCTTGCCAGAAACCCCGCCCATGGGCTTCTATCATTCTGCCGACAAGATTACGGAAAGCTTCAGGATTAGATTCTCGTAACTTCTGCGCCATTTCTGAATCAAAAGCATAGGTATCAGCAGCTTGATCATAAACCCAAGTATCAGTAAAATCGGCAGTACCGCCCCAGCCAATTAAAGCTGTCATCCGCTGCGAAATTTCATAGGCTCCGCCAGAACCTTGATTTGCCATTGCCTCTGCCCACTTGGGGTTAAGTAATTTGGTGCGATACTCCAGACGCAGTAAATCTTCTAAGTTGCGGGGTGTTGTATCTTTAGAGAAACTTTCGACAAAACTGGCGTTTACCTTAGTGCCACTTTCTTTTTCTGCTGCCCGCTTCAAACCCCCAGTATTGGCATAATATTCTTGGATATCGGTAAGACCATATTCTACTGAGTCGATTTCTTGAACAACACGGCTAGTGGTTTGTAGTAATTGGGAGAGAATTTCTGGGCGTGCTTGACCTTTATCTTTTCTACCGTAACTGAAAGCATTGCGTCCGCGCCAGGTTTTGGCTAATTCATCTCCTGATTCCCAGTTACTATCTACCACTCGCTCATTTACCATGGAACCAAAATCCCCGGCTGGGTTAGAAAATAACCGGGCAGAGGCATTTTCCACTCCTTGAGATTGCAGTGCTAAAGCGTGTTTGCGGATAAAATTTTCTGCTTCTGATTCTGGGGCTTGGGCTGCCCGTAGGAATAAATCATCGAGTAATTCCAAGATATTGACAAAACTATCCCGGAAGATACCAGATAAATTAGCCAAAACATCAATACGGGGATGTCCAATTTCTGCTAAAGGTTTTAATTCATAGCGTACAATTCGCCCTGTGCCTTCTTTGATAGGTTGAGCTCCAACCAATTCCAATAAAATTCCCAGAGATTCACCACGAGTTTTAATGGCATCTAATCCCCACAACATTACTGCTACAGTTTCTGGATACTGATTATGTTCTTCTAGATGCTGAGCGATAATTTTTTTAGCAACTTCTCTACCCCTTTCATAGGCTGCTGGAGAAGGCATCCGATAGGGATCAAGGGCGTGAATATTTCTGCCTGTGGGCAATACTCCAGGGCCATCCCTTAATAAATCCCCTCCTGGTGCTGGGGGGATATATTCACCATTTAATCCCCGCAACAGGTTAACCATTTCCTCATTAGTTTGGGATAGCAAGTCACGGATTTGTAAAGCCTCTTCTAATTTCGGAGTTTTGCCGTTGAGTTCAAATTTATTATCGATACTAGCGCTATCTGTTCCCGAGGCAATCTCGTTAATCAAGTTTTCCGGTAAATCTTCTCCGAAATAGGCTTGCAGATAGGAAGCCAATTGCTCGGAATCCGGAATCTCACCCAGTGCATGTAAACCAGTGGAAAATAAGCGACTTTCTACTACTTGCAGGTATTCGTAAAGCTTTAATAAATAGTCATTAAAACTGTGATTACTAAACATCTGGGCATTTTCGGGAGTAAAGGCAATTCCCAGTTTTTGGGCATCCTCAAAGGGACAATCTGCCTCCAAGCCAGTATCGACAATCTTCTTACAAATCCCTTCCTTAAGAGCATAATTTTTCTCTGGTTCTTCCCGATACTCCGAGATTAAATCCCGCAGCGCCATCAACTCCTTATATAAACCAGCACGACCATAAGGCGGTACATTATGAGAAATTAACACACCATAACCACGGCGCTTTGCCAAAATTGACTCTGAGGGATTATTGGCAGCATAGATATAGAGATTCGGCATATCTCCCAACAAAATATCTGGCCAAGAATAGCCAGTATTACCAAGAGGAGAACCAGGCAACCATTCCACTGTGCCGTGCATACCGAAATGAATTACAGCATCAGCCTGAAAGTCATTCTGCAACCATTTATAAAAAGCTGCATACTGGGGATGAGGAGTTAAATCTCTCTCAAACATTAACCGCATTGGATCCCCAGCAATACCTAGGGGAGGTTGCACGCCAATCCAAATATTCCCTAACTGTACACCGCCGAGATGGTATTCATCCCCATAGGTTTTGATACCAGCACCACTTAGAGAGTTCCAATGTTTCTCAATACGAGTAGTTAGCAGATAACCTAACCATTTTTCCAAGGTTTTAACATTAACCCGAGAGGAACTATTAGAATCTTCCTTATTCTCTGGCACTTCATCCGCCTCTTTCACCATACGAATTAACTCTTCACCCTCTTCAGGTAAATCGCCAATGGTATAGCCTTGCTCTTTAAGTGCCTGTAGCAATTTAAGTAGCGATCGCGGTACATTTAATAAAGCTGCTGTTCCTGTTGCTCCGTATCCAGGAGGAAAGCCATAGAGTAAAATGGCAATGCGTCTGTTTGCTGGTGGTGTCTTACTCAGAGCAACCCAACCCTTGATACGCCCAGTTAGTCGCTTGACTCGCTCTGGAACTAAATAAATATCTTCTCCCACTAAACCACCAAGGGGCACAGGATCAATTGCTCCATCTAATTCTGGCAAAGCATATAAGACGACACTTTGCAACCCCCCGATACCCTGGCGTGTCCAAGAATAAATATCTTGAATTAACAGTGGTGCTGCCACAATATAAGGTACATTCTTAGCAGTAAGAATTCTTTTAGCAACTTCCACTTGACGCCCTGCTTCCATCGAACCTGCAGGTCCTCCTACTAAAGGGAAGCCAATAGTAGAAACAATGGCATCAACTTCCATTGCCTCAGTCGATAGGGAAGGAGTTGCCACCTTACCTAACTTTCTTTGGGCAGTTTCGTAGGCAGTTGTCATCCAATCCCTTACCGCCACATGCCCTTCAACACCATTAATAAAAATAGGCAGTGGTACTAATCCAGATTGCTCAAAGTAGCGAATCATCTGGTTAATATAGGGCTGTTTAGTTACCACATGCTTGCGATAAAGTAAGATGCCTGTCACCGGCAGATGCCAGGTTTCTGGTTTACTCAGGCGATACCACTCTAAATATTTTTGTGGGGATTCAAAATATCCTTGATAATCTGGATGCAATAATCCCATATTTGGGGTTTCTACCGGAGGCGGAATGGTTCCTACCTTTAACCCTAAGTATTTCTCCGCTAAAGTCCAAAACATCGACGCCACATTATCTGAGCCGCCAGCATTCCAGTAACCATAGATAATTAGCCAGTTGCGTAAGTCTTGGACTTTTTGTACAGGGATAAATTTTAGGAGTTTAGGCCCTGTCTTCAAAAAGCTGATGTATCCAGCGAGTTTATCCTCTTCTTTGCCACTGGAAAATTTACTAAGAATAAATTGAACTGGCTTAGGCATGCCTTTGGGCTTATCCCCAATTTTAAAGGCACCGATTTGAGTCAAACTCATTAATTCTAGGGCTGACTCAAATACCAAGCGTATGGGAATCTGTTGCACTCGTTGGCGCAGCCAGATAACCTGGTCATAATCAAAGATTAGACTGGCGAAGAAGACATCGGCGTCTTGTAGAGCAGCTTGTACAGCTGCAGGTTCAGAATTGAGGGAGCGATCGCTAAACACCAGGATATCTAATTCCGGGCAGCGTTTAGTTGCCAGCTCAGCTGCTTTGCGGTATAAGTCAGTGTTGAAGGATTCAAACCCGGCAATGAGTACAATGCGTTTCATGAGTCAGGAGTGCAAAGCGATCACTATTCCTTTTCATGATAATTAACAATCACGATGGTTAAAGCAGCATCGAAGTTTATAACTGCTGATGAATTCATTAGGCAGTATGGTGACAATCAATGCTATGAGTTAATTGATGGTGAACTAATTGAACATTCCTGGCGGCAATCCCCATCCTCAACGGAGTAGGGTGGGGAAGGTAGCCCCGTGTGAGCAACTTCAGTTGCCGAAAACCCTTCATAGTTAGTCTAACCTAGGGTATTATATAACAATAATTAGCGCTTAAGTGAGCTGATGTAATTGGAGGCGAAGCGTGTAAATTTTCGGCTGTACCCCACCAAAAGTCAAGCTAAAAAGTTGCATTATTGGCACAGAATGCATAAAGATTTATACAATGCAGCATTGTATAATCGAAAGACTCAATATCGGCGGTTCAATCACTCAGTTGACTACCTAGAGCAACAAAATTGTTTGCCCGCTTTCAAGCAAGTACACCCAGAATATAAAGAACTGGGTTCTCATGCTCTCCAAGCCACTCTCAAACGAGTCGATTTCGCCTTCAATCGCTTTTTCAAAGGGTTAGCTAAATATCCCAAATTCAAGTCTGGCAGACTCTATCGTGGGTGGACTTATCCTTGTAGTTCTGGTTGGAAAACCCATACTACTGGAGATCATGGTTTTCTGGAATTATCCAATCTTGGTGAGATACGAATGCGAGGTAGGGCAAGGACTTGGGGAAGACCTACCACTTGCACCATTGTCTGGAAAAACCATAAATGGTACGCCAGCATCACCGTCAATTGTGACCCAGTTAGAGAAACTAGTACTGGTGCTATAGGTTTGGATTTTGGGTGCAAAACTGCTGTAGCAATGTCTAACGGCACTAAGGTAGAAAACCCTAGATTTTTGGCTAAAACCAGCGAGAAAGTCAAACAAGCCTCCAAGAGGCTAAGGCGCAAACGAACACCCAACAGAAAGAAAAATATCTTAGCCTCTAAGCGTTGGAAACAAACTCAAAAACAAGTCTCCAAGCTGAGCAGCAAGGTAGCTAATCAACGAGATGATTGGCAACATAAAGTAGCGGCACAAATTGTCAGCGGTAATAGCCTGGTCGCTACAGAAGAGTTAAACCTGAAAGGGATGACTCGTAAGGCAAAAAAAGGCAGCAAGCGTAAACGTCAAAAAGCCGGGCTTAATCGCTCACTTCTAGACGTAGGAATTGGGGCTTTCAAACAAAAGGTTAAGTATAAGGTTGAGGAGGCTGGCGGGGTCTAAATCGAAGTCTTGACCACAAAAGTTAAGCCAACCCAACGATGCCCTAAGTGTTGGAATACTGCGCCTAAAGATTTGAGTCAAAGACTCCATGAGTGCAAGCACTGTGGATTTGTCGAAGACCGAGACATAGCCGCTGCCATGGTGTGTGTCCTACACGCACAGGGGTTCGGGACGAACCTCTCTAACCGTGGAGCTTCCAGCTCTACGCCAAAGACTCGTAAACATACGGGAGCTATGGCGCAACTGGGGGCGAA
>JAAHGS010000234.1 GCA_010692645.1 Symploca sp. SIO2E9 | reverse complement strand
TCCCCACCTCCCCCTCTCCCCCTCTCCCCATCTCCCCCTCTCTCCATCTCCCCCTCTCCCCATCTCCCCCTCTCCCCATCTCCCCCTCTCCCCATCCCCCCCCTCTCTTTTTAATTCCTTTGCCTACAGAAACTTAACGAAATATATTCCTGATTTTATCAACAGTGTTGATCGCATTATTAACTGTGTCTAAGGTCGTATTAATGTCGTCAATCCTATCGCGAGGATCAGGTTCGGCACTAGCGACATAAGGCTCCCCTAGTTCTGGTGCTGGTGAGTTCTCTACTTGCAAACTCAGAAAAATTCCTGCCTGGGGCGCTAGTTGAAAAAAGGAATTGATGGGAATAGCATAGTTAAAACCAGGTTTGATTTTATTGGCGATACCAGCGGCTTCCTCCGGACTAAAACCTTCCCTGGTAAATTTGCTTGGATCCTCTTTATCTCCAAGGCCATGAATACCAATTACGCGCCCCCCGGAATCTAATACTGGTCCTCCACTCATGCCTGCGCGAGTTATGTTAGTATAAATCATCTGATAGCCGATAAAAGGCTGTTCTAAAAAGCCTGAAATCTGACCATCAGTGAACTGACGAATGAGTTGACCGCCAGCTTCTCGGCCAACGACTCCCAGAGCTGGCCAGCCAGAAACGAAAACTTCCTGCCCTTGACTAGCTAGTTCAGAATTCGCTAGTTGAGCAACTTGATAATCTTGATCGCTGGTGAATTCTACAACTGCTAAATCAACCCCAGGCAAAGGCTTGACCTTAGCATAATCAATGGCATAGGCTTGTTTATCAGCAGTGACAAGCTTGTAATCATCTTCCCTTCTGACGACATGGTGGGCAGTGAGGACGTAGTAAGTCTCGTCATTTTTGGCAATAATTACTCCAGAGCCATGTTGCCCTCGGGTTCCCCGGAATAAAACCGTGACTTCACGGGCAATGTCATTAACTTGTCTACCACTAAGAGCAAAAGCTGTTTGAGGCAACATGATGACTACGGCAGTGGTGAGCGCAGTACCGGCAAGAAGGTTGGGAAGTTGATTGTAAAGTTGCATGGTTATCTGTGCAAATGGGATTAATCGTCAATCAAATCGCCCTGAGTGTTCTTTTTAAGAGTTCATAAGTCATCATATATGTGACCAATATTGCCCCCTATTAGTTCCAGCTCCGCACTCAAATCTAAGGGAATTTTTCTATTACCAGACTTTTGGTGATTAGCAGAGTCAGTACCGCATGCATTACCAACTCCGCATACTTTCAATTTAGGTGGCAGCGACTGCCGAATCTTTGGCTGCTGCTTTGGGATGAAGTCATGATGATAGATGCCTGTAATTACCTAATTACACCTGAACTATTCGTTAGCCAAGTTTGAGTAAGAGATCAATAAAGATCACAAAGTTTGGCTTTAAGGAGATTATATGGTTGTAAAATCAGCTGCTGTGAGCTGGCTTTCCGCTACATTAACCAGAAAAGCAATAGCAAACCCACCATCATTGAGAATCCAGGTTCCTCCATTAGGATGAGCACTGAAGCCAAGAGAGTTGAATTCCATATCATCTAATAGAATATGATCAACACCATCTTGGAAGTCTGTTATGTGATTGTAACTTGACGCTGACAAAACAATCTGATCAGAACCACTTCCAGTTTCAATAGTGTTAAAACCACCACCTGCATCAAGGTAATCATTACCACTCCCACCGTAAAGAGTGTCCCAACCATCGCCACCAATCAGTGTGTCGTTACCATCTTCCCCCCATAAATCATCATTGCCTGAATCTCCATAGAGGTAGTCATTACCTGTGTAACCCCACAAGATGTCATCACCATTGCCACCAAAGAGGTAGTCATTCCCTCCCAAACCGTCGATAGAATCATCGCCTCCTAGACCAAAAATCCAGTCTGTTCCACTGCCACCTGTCATGGTGGAGAAAGGATCATTTCCGTTAGTTCCGTAAATAGTGGCCATATCAATTGCTCCTTTTTCTTCAAAGCTTGTTGCTTCTATCTGCTTCTATTTCCAACCGATCGCATTTATGCAGCTGATTTACTAAACTTTACAACTGTGTATTTCCTAAGGATATTTCCTCTTTTATTACTCTCGTCAGATAATATTGAGAACGTCGAAATTTCTTGGCAAGGTTTCTGAATTGAAGTAATAAAACTGTATGAAAACAGTTTTAGTTTTTATTCTCTGCCCAAAGTTTTTTGTCGAAATTAATAGGGGTAAAATCCTAATTTAATTTGTCTGGGCCTCTGGTGCGTCTCAGTATCACCGCGTCTTGAATATCTACTCAAAGTAATGATACAGGCATAACAAAATTAGGAATTACTCCTACTGATTTGGGTCAACTCCTAAATCACGTAGTCGCGCTGCCAGTTGTTGAACTCGCTCATCAGGAGTGTGAATCAATTCCCCAGTCAAAGACATCCACCGCAACCATAGCCGTTCAAGATTTTCATAACTCCCTTGCCACAAACCTAAACTTAATCCAATACTGGGAATAAGCAAACGCCCCTGTGTTAATTCTGTGGTTTGGTAGCTATCACCTACGAGTTGAAAAGCCTGGAGTTGATCAGTATAGCGGCTAAAGACGACATAGTAAGGTACCCGTAGAATCTTTTCATATACCTGCCATTTGCTTGGTGGCTTCCCTGGTTGAGCCAGCGTCTTACCCAAATCTTCCTCTTGTGTCCCTGGAGATAATAGTTCAACCACAATCAAAGGAGCAACCCGCTCTTGCCAGCTAACATAACTTAAACGTAGGTCGCGTCCTTCGTAAAGACGGGGTACGCCTACAACCGCAAACCAATCAGGTCGCTTATACCACTGAGGATGAGTAATATCATAGTAAAGATTGAGATCCATGGCACTGAATACTTCATCGGGATCCCAGTTTTGAGGTTTGAAGGTTGTTCGCAGTAACTGGGATTGCCAAGCATGAAATTCGTCAGGCAAACCGGCATCCTCTAAGTTTTCACTAGGCAAGTCGTACATTGTCGGCAGAGTCTGCCGAGGTGAAAGTGGCGGCTCGGATTGGGGAGGGAGGCAACTTGAAGAGTTTATCTCCATGAACAATAGTAGCCGATTAGAACCTAAGCCTAGTTTAGCTGATGATGCGATCGCAAAGAGTTCAAGTCCCCCAAATTTGGGGGATTTAGGGGGCAAATGCGTAAGTCCTATCTAAGTATAGCAACTGACATGCCGGTTAGGACATCGTATTTTGACTCAAAGGGAACAGGGAACAGGGAACAGGGAACAGGGAACAGGGAACAGGGAACAAGAAACTGTCCTAACAGTTGTGGCGACTGCTATAGTACAAAATTAGGTTTACTAAAATTCTATTCAAAAAAATTAAAGTCCTTGCCTAGAGTGAATTTGCGGATTTGGACAAGGACCCCATAATAACCCAATTTGATATAAAATCAAGAGTCTGAGGTCTGTGAAGCATCTATGAAGACAACTTGCATAAATCTCTGAATGTAGTACCTATTAATATGAGGCAGAGGAATTTTATCCCTACCCCTTATAGTTGTATAAGTTCAGAGACACGGTCCAATTAATCATCAACCATGAACTATCAACCATAAACTATCAAACATGAATCATGAACATAAACATCCCTGATGCGGAACAAATCATCAAAAGATTTTCGATGTGCATCTACTTAAGAGACTCCCACAGGGGTGCTGAGACTATTCTTGTCCAAGCATATAACCCCACCTTAAAAGCTCTGATGGAAGATTTGGTTGGCTCTGATCCAGATGCCAGCGAAGAAGATTGGATACGCTCCTTTCTTAAAGGATTAATCCTATCAACTAAAAATTATCATACTTTCTTACTTTGTCCTGCTGGGATTTCTGTTACTTTTATCCACATAATATTCTCATCTTTGTGTCAAAAATTAATTTTTAGCTACTTACAACTAATTTGTTTTTATGCTGCCCGTCAAATCAGTTATAAATTAAAAAAATCTCCTAATGTTCAATTACATTATCCTCTAGAAGAATGTTTTATCATTGCCTGTGAGGCAACTATTAACCCAGCGAAATTATTCAAAAAATTTGATTTTAGTTTTAATTGTCCCTTTCATAGGTATGCCCGTACAACACTGTGTAACATTATCCAAAATCGAGTTGTAAGAGACCTTAAATTAAAATCTGTCAAATTTTCAGACAATGGCTTATTGCGGCAGTTAAGTAAAAGAGAATTGGAAATAGCTTTAACAGAATACGGCATCCATCGAAAAGATCTTAAAAATTATCGTTTAGCTTGGCAAGTATTTAAAGATTTATTTGAAGAATTTTATCCCTCTATTAGTAGTGATGGTTTTCGCACTAATAACCCCTCAACAAAAGCTCTAAATAACCAACAACTTAGTCAGATTGCTGCTCGATACAACCAGCAATTGCGGCGTTTAGAATTTGAAATCAAGGCAGTTACTGGTCAGGAAATCAAAAAACTGCTAGCAACTTGTGTACAAGCAGCACGTGCTTCCCAAAATAAGCGCTGGGTACCTCTAGAAGAGCACGGGGAAATTCAGGACACAGCATCTAATTCTTTTGCTAGCTTAATTAGAGAGGAAAGAAGTAAAGAATTAATTCAATTTAAGGAGACAATATTACAACAGTTTAAATCACTAGATCAAATAGCTCAGGCATGTCTGATGCTTTGGTTGGGTCTAGACATGAATCAAAGCGATTTGATGGTCTTTTTAAAAGTTGAAAAACAATACCAAGTTTCTCGCCAACTGCAAAGCCATCAAAAAAATATACTGAAAGCGGTTACCAAATCTTATGCTCAAAACTATTTGTCCAAAACTATGACACAGCAAGAACTAAATCAGATTTGTAAAAACAAACTTGATGACATCAAAGAATATTTAACCATTTATAGTCAAAACTTTTTCTCACAAATATTAGATAAAATCTTGTCGGAAACGATTAGTCCAGAAGAAAAAAATATATTAATTAAAGTTTTAAATTATGGCGGTGAATCCATTCAAGTATGTAGTATAGATGAAAAGACTTCAGCTTCGGCTTCAGATATTCATTCAAACTTCTTAACAATCAAACACAAAATTCAACTTATGTTTAAAGCTTTAATTGATAAAAAGATGTCTATTAACTTAGAAGAATCTAGCTCGACGGATAAATATTTGGCTATTTTTATTGATAGATGGCTGCAACAAAACCGCGCAACTTTATACGAAACAAGGAGTTAATTGCCATGAAATCGAACAGGGACGACTTAGCATTAATTTGCACAGACCAATTATTTCTAGAATTTTCTGTGGCTGAACGAGAAGAGGTATGGCAACAAACCGAAAGCAGAAAGTATGCTAATACTTCTGCACGCTGGAATGCCTACTTAAATTGTTTATGTCTCAATACCTTCTTAAGCTATCTCGAAAGTGAACCAGATTTACATTCAAAGCCCCAAGTGTGGCCTCAACGAAATGAGTTACCTAGCTTCTGGCAGGTGTTGAATGGCACAGCAATTGAAGTAGACAAAACGCGACTAGTATTAATTCCGACTGAAGATAGTGAATTTGCCCAACTGTGTGTACCGCGAGAGTGGGTTGATATTCCTGATTGGGCAGGTAATTATTATCTAGCAGTAGAGTTAAATCTCTCAGCATGCTCGATGAGAGTCTGCGGGTATACAACTCATCAGCAACTGCGGAGGCAAGGTAAATATGACTGCTTTGATGAAACCTATTGTTTAGAGACTGAGGATTTAATCGAAGACTTGAGTGTGATGTGGGCAGCGCAGGAGCTATATCACTCTACAATACTTGAGGTAGAACCTTTGCCAACTTTGTCAGCTTCTCAAGCACAAACTTTGCTACAAAATTTGAACAAGGCTACTGCTTATTCACCTAGACTAGATGTGCCATTTTCCCAGTGGGGGGCATTAATTGCACAGCCACAGTGGAGGCAGACACTATACTCTCGGCAACAGCAGCAATTAGATATAGCTCCAACACCAAACAAAACCTTGATTAATTTGGGGCAATGGCTTCAGGATGTATTTGAGGTTGGTTGGCTCTCCCTTGATGCTTTTCTAAATACAGATTCAGGTAATTTAGTACCTGCATCTGGTTTCAGACAGGGTAAACTAACACCTAGAAACGTTGCTGTTGAAGGAGTCAAGCTGATTGATTTAGGCATGCAACTGGGAAATCAATCTGTGGCGCTGCTGGTTGGTTTGACGCCGGAGGCTGAGCAAAAAGTGGGTATTCGTGTGCAGTTGCATCCTACTGGCGGAAAAATGTACTTGCCACCTAATATAAAGTTAGCTTTGCTTTCTCAAGGGGGGAAAATTCTACAGGAATTTCAATCACGCTCTCAAGATAATTTTATTCAACTGAAGCGATTTATCTGTACGAGAGGCAAGCATTTCAGCATCCAAATTACCCTAGATAATTTCAGTATTAAAGAAAATTTTGTGATTGAACTGCAAGATGATTGATGGATAAGTTGGTGATTTTAAACTTGGGAAAGGGTAGCTTACAGCATGGGTTTCCCTTAGTTATTGCCTCTTTACAGTCGGGAGAAAGGCATATGCAATTTACGGGCAGTTTAGCAGCTGCTCCGGAGCTTGTGGAACTTTATCGTCGCTGGCAATTACTTTATGAGTTACTTTATAAAGCTCGTGCTATTAAGATGCGCAATTTTCAAGCTCCATTAATTGACGAAGATGAGGATGAAGATATCACTATCGATGAAGCTGATGTGACTCACGTCTCCGATACCGAGTTTGATGATATTTGTCAGCAGTTGCAGAATCGCCTGGATGATTGGCTTGATTTTGAAGGTTTTCGCCCAATAGAGCGCCGACTGCGCAAGCAATTACATCCCAGTGATGAAATTGAATTTATTATTCAAACTGAAGATAGTGAATTAAGAAAATTGCCCTGGTATATCTGGCAGTTTTTTCAAGATTATCGCCTTGCCGAAGTCTCTTTAAGTTCACTCAATTTTGAGCCAGGTAAACAAGCTCAAAACCGAGCAAAACAGGTACGAATATTAGCTGTCATTGGTGATAGTACTGGGATTGATACTGAGGCAGATAGGCGATTACTAGAAAATTTAACAGAGGCACAAACGGTATTTCTCGTTGAACCGCAGCGTCGAGAATTAGATGAGAAACTTTGGGATAAACAAGGATGGGATATCCTCTTTTTTGCTGGACATAGTTGCACCGCAGACGATAGTAAAACCGGTCATATCTATATAAATCCTCTGGAAACTTTAACTATTCCCCAATTGAAAAATGCCCTGAAAAGAGCCATTGAACAAGGCTTACAGTTGGCTATTTTTAACTCTTGTCAAGGTTTGGGACTAGCCGCACAACTGGCTGATTTACATATTCCTCAAATGATTGTAATGCGGGAGCCAGTGATAGATCGAGTAGCACAGGAATTTTTAAAGCATTTTCTCACAATCTTTGCCGATGGTCAGTCTTTCTATTTAGCGATGCGGGAAGCGCGGGAAAGATTACAGGGTATAGAAAGTGAATGTCCTGGTGCTAGTTGGTTGCCAGTAATTTTTCAAAATCCTGCACAAGTGCCCCCTACTTGGGACAGTTTGGTACATCCGCACAAACCAACTGTACCGATGCAGCTATCTCCTGCCGTTCGACCAAAGTTTAGTACACTTCTATTTGCTAGTATAGCGATCGCAACTTTACTCATAGGAGTCAGATGGCTGGGAATACTGCAAACCTTAGAATTAAAAGCTTTTGACCATTTAATGACTCAGCTGCCAAAGGAATCAGCAGATAGACGTATCTTAATTGTTGGCGCAGATGAAGAGGATATTAGCAGTAGTAGATATGGTTATCCCTTGCCAGATGATATCCTGGCTAAGCTTTTAAATAAACTCCAAAGCTATCAACCCTCAGTTATTGGCATAGATATTTTTAGAGATCAACCAGTGCCAAAAAATGCTCCTAATTCTTATCAAGCATTAGTTGTCCAAATGGAGGAAAATCAAAACTTAGTTGCTGTCTGTGCTGGTACTAGTCTTGAGACAAGTATTGCCCCTCCGCCTAAAATTTCGCCACAACAAGTAGGCTTTGTTGACTTGTACGATGATTGGCAGCAAACTAAGAGACAAGATGACATTGTCCGTCGCTATTTACTATCTCGCAGCGCCAATCCTATCTCTAAAGCTTCCCGTTGCACTACGCCCTATTCCTTTGGTTGGCAATTAGCATACCGATACCTTAGTGCTAAGGACATTCCGGTAGAAACCATCGGCAAAGACTGGAAATTTGGTTCTATTGTTACTAAGCGCTTGCAAAGCAGGAGTGGGGGATATCAAAACTTGGATGCTAAAGGCAATCAATTGCTAATTAACTACCGCAATACTCTCCAGATTGCTCAGCAAGTAACAGTTAGGGATGTCCTAGATGATAGCGAGTATTTCAACCCAGCTTGGGTTAAAGACCGGGTTATACTAATTGGTGTTACTGCTGAGAGTGTTCCCGATATTCACGATACACCCTACGGTGAAATCAGAGGGTTATTTATCCATGCCCACGCAGTTAGTCAAATTATCAGTGCTGTTGAAGAAAATCGACCTCTTTTATGGTGGTTGCCTCAGTGGGGAGATAGTATATTAATATTTTTCTGGTCATTCACAGGAGGGGGAATTGTTTGTCTGTGGCAGAATCCACTGCCTCGAGGATTAGCAGTTAGTATTTGCCTCATTGTTTTATATGGAGGCTGTTGGTTTGTCTTAACCAAAGGTGGTTGGATACCATTGATACCATCAGTATTAGCTTTAGTTTTTACAGGATTTGTTGTAGTATTCTTCAGCCGATATGCATTTGCAACCAAAAGCAATTAAATGTCAAACTATGCCTACTCAAATAAATCACACAACTCTCTATGAAACGGATTACCTGCGTTGGCTTGAAACAACTGTTCAGAAACTTCGAGCTCAAGACTACGGAAACGTTGATTGGCAGAATCTAATTGAGGAGATTGAGGATTTGGGGAAGTCTGAGCGCAGGAGACTTGAGAGTAATCTGGCTGTTATACTTCTTCACCTGCTCAAATGGGAGTTTCAGCCCGAGCAGAGAAAAGGTGGTTGGGAAGCTAGTATTATCGAACACAGGCAACGCCTCAGGAGAGCATTGAAAGATTCTCCGAGCCTGCAGCCCTACCTAGAGAGCATCTTTGCTGAGATTTACGCTGAGGCGAGGAAACGGGCAAGGGCTGAAACAGGATTGCCTCTCGATACTTTCCCCATTCAGTGCCCCTATAAAACGACAGAGGTACTCGATGATGACTTCTTGCCCGGTGATAAGTGAGGGGGAGATGGGGAGAGGGGGAGAGGGGGGGATGGGGAGATGGGGAGAGGGGGAGAGGGGGAGATGGGGGGATGGGGAGATGGGAGTATTGGGAGGTCGGAG
>JAAHGS010000233.1 GCA_010692645.1 Symploca sp. SIO2E9 | reverse complement strand
TGGTCAAATACCCCACCATCTATAGGGTGCATAAAATTGGTTGGGGTCAAATCCCCATCCTTTGAAAGTCTCCGCGTCTCCGCCTCTCCGCCTCTCCGCCTCTCCGCGTCTCCGCCTCTCCGCCTCTCCGCGTCTCCGCCTCTCCGCCTCTCCCCGTCTCCGTATCTCCGCGTCTCCGCGTCTCCGCGTCTCCGCGTCTCCTTATCCCCCCGTCTTTAACTAGTGTTCAGCGAGGTTCTCAAGGGCTCCCGGTTTGTCGTGAATTGCTAGCTTATCTAGCAGCGTAGCACTAGCTTCATTAAGACCAATAAGATGAACTTCAGCACCATTTCTACGAAACTCTAGCACCACTTTGTCGATGGCTGCTACTGCTGATTGATCCCATAAATGGGCATGAGTCAAGTCGATTTTGACATACTCAAGGTCTTCTTTGAAATTAAAAGCAGCAAGGAAATGATTCACTGAGACAAAGAAAATTTGACCAGCAACGCTGTAGGTGCGCTTGGTTTGATCTTCACTAAGGACAGTATCAACAAATACCAGTTGTGCAATTTTACGAGAAAAGAAGATTGCACTGAGTGCCACTCCAATTAAAACGCCAATAGCAAGGTTGTGAGTAAACACAGTCATAATCACTGTTGTTACCATGATTGCCGTCTCGCTTCTGGGCATAATTGGCAGTTTTTTTAAAGAAGCCCAGCTAAAAGTACCGATAGAAACCATAAACATAACTGCAATTAGGGCAGCCATAGGAATGCGACTTACCCAGCTGCCCAGCACTAGAATAAAGAATAATAAAAAGACACCAGCGCTAAAGGTAGAGAGACGGCCTCTTCCTCCTGATTTAATATTAATTACTGACTGTCCAATCATGGCACAACCTGCCATACCACCGAAACAACCAGTCACGCAGTTGGCAATACCTTGAGCTACTGCTTCTTTATTTTTATGACTAGGAGTGTCAGTAAGGTCATCAATAACATTAGCGGTGAGAAATGATTCTAGTAAACCTACTAGAGATAAGGTTAAAGCATAGGGAAAAATGATCGAAAGCGTCTCGAAGGTAAAGGGTACAGTCGGTATGCTTAACATCGGCAGAGTGGTAGGTAACTCACCCATATCCCCGACTGTGAGAACATCAGTGCCAGTGATGATGGTAATTACAGTCAAGACAATAATTGAAACCAACGGGGAGGGTACAGCCTTGGTGAAACGGGGCAGCAAATAGATAATCGTCAAACCAGCAGCCACCATCGCGTACATCAGCCACAGGTTTTTGCCAAGTTCCTCAGCCTTTGTAAAAGCTTCAAATTGGGCTAGGAAGATTAAGATGGCAAGGGCATTGACAAAGCCTATCATCACTGCACGAGAAACGAACTTCATCTGGTCACCGAGTCTAAGCCAGCCCCAGAAAATTTGTAGCACGCCAGTCAGGATTGTAGCAGCAAACAGATATTGCAATCCATGATCCTTGACTAAAGTAATCATCAACAATGCCATCGCGCCAGTGGCTGCCGAAATCATGCCTGGGCGTCCCCCTACAAAGGCTGTAATTATTGCAATACAGAAGGAGGCATAAAGCCCCACTTTCGGATCGACACCAGCGATAATCGAAAAGGCGATCGCTTCTGGAATTAGCGCTAATGCTACCACAGCGCCTGCCAGTAGGTCTCCTCGGACATTGGAAAACCATTCTTGTTTGACAAAAAGTTTATTCAAATCGCCCTCTTGGTAATTGTCAGACTAGAGTTTGCCTTATTAGGTCAAATAAGACTTTATTATCAACGCAAAACTCTAAAACTTGCCGCTTTTAAATTGACAGCGTAAATTTGTCCCACCTGTTATGGGGGGATGGGGAGATGGGGAGATGGGGAGATGGGGAGATGGGGAGATGGGGAGATGGGGAGATGGGGAGAGAGTTGTCCTTTAAAAAGTCACTTAAATAACTATTGATAGTTTATAGATTGATAGCAATGAGTAATGAACAATAAACAATGAACTATCTCTAAGAATACTCCTTTACAAACCCAGTAATCCATATCTTTTCTGAAGTGAGAGTAACTTGACTCTAGCTTCTCCTGCATTATCTGCTAAGTCGGCAAATTCTAAAAATCGCTTTAACTCTTTTTTGAGTAAATTACGCTCTACTTCCAAAGTTTCTCTGCCCAAATCTGGCGGCAGTACAATCATGTCAAATAAAGTCGCTCTGTTTTTACCTGGGTGTGGGCGCAAAATTCGCCCCCGACGCTGAATAAATTGGCGGGGATTACCACTACTAGCTAGAATGACGGCAGTTCTAATTGAGGGAATATCGACACCTTCATCTAAACAACGAATTGCCACCAAACCTTGCAATTGACCAGAATCAAATTGACGGCGCAATTCTTCCCTTGCTGTTAAGCTTGTCTCGGCAGTATAAGTGTTAATCCGATAGCCTAATTCTGCTCCTAACAAACGGGCAACTGCTGCTAACTGACGGCTACTTTCTGTACTCAAGCCTCCTTCCACTGAACCATCGCCGCAATAAAATAGGGTGTGATTAGTATCGAGACGCCCCTGCATTAACTCCCGCAAAGCAACTAACTTGTTCGCTGCTGCCCCAATTAAACGGGCGCGTTGTACTAAAAGAGATGTTACTGTCTCATTATTTTCAATATCTTCCTCGCTTGAGAGCGCCCAACCTATCCTTTTTGTTAATTTGGCATAGGCAATTGTCTCTGCCTCGGTTAATTCCACTAGTATCGGATAATAAAGATAATGAACTAATGCGCCCTGTCTAATAGCATCTGCCAGGGTAAGTTCTGGTTGCAATACTGGACCAAAATAGTCAAAAATGGCTTGAGTTCCATCCTCATCAAAATACCTTTCTGGTGTTGCTGAGAGGGCAAGGCGTAATCCCAGGTTTTGAGGTAAGCTCTGTTCTAGGCGTGTCGAACCTAAATTATGGGCTTCATCTCCGACAATCAGGGTTTTATCTGGAAAGTACTTAAGCTGAGACTGTAACCCAACTCCGATTAAACTAGCATTGGTAGTAATTACTGCCAGAAAAGGTTGGTTGCCAGAGTGTAAATTATAGAGTTGACTAGAAAGTTGACCTTGCCAATTGTGGACATTCTCAAAGGCTAAAATTGCCTCCATCCCAAATTTATGACACTCTCGCGCCCACTGAGTAACTAAATGCCGATAGGGGCAAACCACCAGCAAAGCTTGCAAGCCAATTTTTTGATAAAGTTGAGTAGCGATCGCTAAAGCTGTAATTGTCTTACCGCTACCAGTTGCCATCTTCAGGGTACCTCGCCCTTGATTGGCAAACCAGTTAGCTACAGCTTGTTGTTGATAGTGCCGTAGTTGTATAGATGATGGTATGCTGGGGCATCCTGTTGTTGCGTGGAACTGATAACTTTTGCCTGATTCTGCAACGCCGAGGTGTACCCTTGGTTGAGGATGGTTGCAGGTTAAAGAATCCCATACAGATGAAGGGAAAGGAAGAGGCTTATTCTCACCTGTCAAATATTTTGAATTCATCCCCAATGACAAACGATGCAACCTTTACTTCAGTGTAGCTAGGAAAATACAATTTTCCAAGGGTCGCGAGCAGTATTGGCTAGCCCCTTGGATTAATTGCTTCGCCCAGTGCTTTGTAATAATCAAGCGCAATTATTTAGCACTGGACGTTTTCTATTTAATTTTGCGTAGCTACTGGAATTTGTCTATCATTTGGTTTAGCTGTGCTAAATAAGAAGCTGAAGTCTGCATTTTTGCCTGCAAGGGTTGCACCAATTTTGTGACAGGCGATGCATGATATAGTTCTTCTGGAACCTTCCAGTAGTCTTCTATACAGGTATTGCTCAATTCTGTTCCACGAAGTGCAAATGTATTTAAAAACACATTGACAATTTGTTAATAGCGTGTATTTTATTGAGCAAAGAAAAAGAAAAAACCCCAGCACCAAGAAAGTGCTGAAGTTAGCCATCAAGGGGTGTATCTACTTCTTTTTCCCGCATGGCTTTTAATTCATCCGGATAAATTGCTGTTACTGCTAAAATCCTGACTACTAACTCCTGACTTGACGCTTTAGTACTGTACCAGCACCCACAAAAACAGTAAACGCCAATAAACTCAATCCCGTAGATGATTCCGGCACAGAAGCAGAATCATCGGCGAAAGCTAACCAACCAGCACCATCTAAGCCGCCACTGCCTGCCGGAATAAACTCATCGATAAAATCTCCAGTTTTCCCGTTGTAGCGTAGAACAGTATTGGTATTCAGGCTACTGATGTAGAGGTTACCATCTGGACCAAACACAGGTTGCACTGGACCATCAAGCTCACCACCAATATTATCGACAAAAACATCAATTAATGCTCCTGTCTCACCGTCGTAACGATTGATGGTGCTAGTGCCAAAGTTAGCAACATAGAGATTATTATCTAATCCAAAAGTTAAACCACCAGGGAAAGCGCCTTCACCAGCAAAAGCAAAAGTATTGATGAATTCTCCTGTTTGGCCGTCGTAGCGCAGGATACTATTGGTTAAAGTACTACTAAGGTAGAAATTGTCATCGGGACCGAATCTCACCCCAAAGGGAGCAAGCACTCCACCACTACCCGGTGGTACAAAGGCATCAATAAATTGTCCTGTTTCTCCGTTGTAGCGCAGAACGCTGTTGCTGGTGGCTGTACTCGTGCTGCTAACATAAAGGTTGCCATCGAGTCCAAAAGTTAAATCTTGGGGTGAATCTAACCCACCACTACCCGGTGGTACAAAGGCATCAATAAACTTTCCTGTCTCTCCGTCATAACGCAGCACACTATCAGTTAAAATACTGATCACATAGAAATTGTCGTCTGGACCAAAGGTTAAGGCAACTGGTCCATCAAGCCCACCACTACCTGAAGTCACAAAGGTATCGATAAATTCCCCTGTCTCTCCGTCATAGCTGAGCACAGCATCACTTTCAAAGCTGCCGACAAAAAGGGTAGAAGCTTCAGCTGGTAGACTAACTAAATTGAGTCCCAATATAGTTGTCAGTGTCAGACTAGCTTGCAAACTATTAAAAACCGGTTTCATTTGAGTAGTCCCAAAACTTATCTGCTGATACTAAGCCGCATATCATCAATGCCTATCAAGAATATTAACCTCTATTAGTTAGATAATAGTTTTCTTCATCTAAACTTGACATATGTATCTAATTTATAAAGATTGGTCAGGTCGAAAAATTTAAAAAATAATTTAAGCTCAGTTTTTCTCTTGAAGAAGACAAAGTTTGACAGCCTGTCTTTTGACTTAAGGAGTAGTATCACTTAAGTTTTTTTATTTAGCAGACAGGCTATAGTAATTGTGTTTTCTCTTTCCTGAAGTAAAATTACAGTTATAGCACTACGCATTTAGGTTAGGATATTTCTAAATCCTGAAACCCTTTGACAGACTGCTGTTCCCTTTTCCCTGTTCCCTGTTCCCTAGCGCGTAGCGCTATACAACTGGGTGTAGTTGTTTTTTGAAGATTAAATATGGTTTTTCTCGAAGCTCCCTCTACAACAGTAATTACCGGAGAAAATGCAGTTCCTGTTTCTCAACTGCCGCTGGTGTGGCAAGAAATTGCCCAAGGAAAGGCAAAAGTGGGATTACCAGAGCCGCACAGCTATGTTGAAATGGCACAGTTATTCCAATACAAATTGGAAATGGGTGAAGTTGACTTGTTCAACGAACGACCAGAATTAGCCCACCTCAAACTATCATTTTCCGAACTATTCGGACAGTTGGCAAAGGAGACGCTCGAATTCTATGGACAGGACTTTAAAATTGAGAAGTATCCAAACTTTAAGGAAATTCTGTATGAGTTTAAGTCCAAGGGAGCAGAATATACCAACGAATTGAAGGTGGCTTGTATTGGGATGGAACTTTTTGCCGAATTCGGTTACTCCCTGCCTGCAAGTTTCTACCAAGTACACCTTGCTCCTATTTACCGGGATCATATTTTTGAAGAGCGGGCTTTAAGATTTGATCCCCGCGAACAAGGAAACAAACGTCCATGGGATGCAGTGCTTCATGCCGGAAAAGTATTTGCCATACAAATGAAAGTACAAAGTATTGCATCCAAGTACGGTTTCACCTATCAGCATGGATGTGGTTGCGAAAACCACTTATCCTCTATTGATCAATCTCAAGGGGCATTTGCATATGAATTAAACCCTGAGAAGCGTGAACGATGGATTCGCAGTTTTATTTGGACTGCATGGTATGAGTATGCCTTCTTTGCAATCATACCTAACACCAGATATCTAGTTTAAGGAATTAACTAGTCTGGCAATAAACCTCACTTCTTAATTACCATCCAAGTAATAAGTAATGAATTTACATAAGTATAAAATTATTACTTATTACTTATTACTTATTACTTATTACTTATTACTTATTAGAAGCAGTTACTCATTCTGGAGTTTCTGTAAGCAGCTCAGTTGTCTTACCATTAAACCTATCTTCAACTTGAAAAAGCCGCTTCGGAGATGGTACAGGAATCCCCTCTTGCTCTAATCTTGCCTTAATTTGATTGAGTAGATCTGAATAAGCTGTCCAATAATCTGAAGTTTTAGTCCACCCTTTGGCAAGAACATTGACGTAATAGTCAGCTAAATCCCAAACCATGCCACTTGGTGCTGGTTTCTCTAGCACCAAGGGATGAGACCTAATCACATCCAACAGAATTTCTTGCACTTTAGGAATATCTTCATCATAGCCAATCCTCAAGGAAAACGAAACAGCGCGAATTTCACCGGCAGTGTTATTTTTAATAACGCTACTCCACACCGAGTTATTGGGAAAACTAATTATCTCTCCAGAGAAACCTTTAACCTTCGTATTAGCTAAATCGATTGAGTGAACAAAACCCCAGACATCACCCAATTTGATTTCATCGCCGACATCAAAGGGCCTGTAGAACATAATCATTAAGCCACTGGCCAAGTTCCCAATATTACTTTGCAAAGCAAATGCTAGTACAAAACTAGCACCACCAATTAGGGCAAGAATAGGACCAAGATTAACTTCAATAGCTGCCAAAGCTAGAAAAACACCGATAACAATCGTCCCTTGCCAAACCACTCTAACTATAAACAGACGTAAAATCTCAGACATGCCTCTGACAAGCCCAAGACTCCTAGTGGTAACTACCCTCAAAATCAGAGCTACAATCACAGAGACACTGACAATCACCACGAAGGTAACAATCTTTGTCAGCCAGCGAAGTCCTCCTTCTTCTGATTGGATCCAACCTACTACTCTCACCCACAAACCTTCGGTATCGGTGACATCAATCTCGATCCCACTGACAGATTTAATATAGAGATCGTAAGCCTCAACTTCACCTCCTTTTTCTGAGAATTCCTCCAAAACAGTATTAAAGCGGTCTATAATAGCTACTCGTTCTTCTTGAAGTTCGGTGACGTTGACTACTAGTTGGGTTTTAACTTCCGATGTGGATTCGGCTGCCTCTTCTAACTTTTTAGATACTGCTTCTAGCTGTTGTTCACTGCCTGCGCCATTGGTTCCAGCTTCAACATTTTCTAATGATGCTGCTGCTTCTTCAATGTCTTCGGCTGCTTCCTGGGCTTCCTCTGTTCCTACAGTTTCTTCGTCTTGGTTGAGCAAAATCTTTTTCTCTTCATCTCCTTGTTCCTCAAGGGCTTCCTCAACAGCTTCTTGCAATTGCTCATCCTGCTGGATTTCCTCTTCGGCTTTAACGGCTTCTTCTACAGCTTCCTGTGCTTCTTCTACAGCTTCCTGTGCTTCTTGGGCCTTTTTTAAGGATTTATCATTGCTAACGCCACCTTGATTTTCTTCAGCTTCGTTGGCTTGCTCAAGTTTTTTTTGAGCCTCTTCCAAAGCCTCAACAGCTTCTTGGGCTTCTTTGGTTTGCCGATTCTTGCGTTTGATTGCAATCTCGGCGTTACTTATCTGTTTAACTTTTTCTTTGAGCAAAAGCAACCAAGCTTGAGCCTCTAACTCTAGTTCTTCCTTGGTTAGGGGCTTAACCAACAGTTCTAACTCGTCTACAGGGATTTCAATATCTTCGGTAGTAATCGCTGCTGGAGTCGTTGATTCCTCAGACGTTGCTTCTTGAGACTGGACGGGAAATCCCCAGGCGGTTATGGTAAAAATAAAACCTGTTAAGCAGATCACCCGCAGTCTGTAACCTAATTTTGGTGTTTTTTTTCTGTTTTTCACTATAAAATAGTTAATCTTCTACAAAATTCAGACATGATCATACCATATCAAGTTACGAATTTTAGACTGGAACATTAGCAAGTTGCCGTGCCTTAAAATTGCATATTTTTAGATTTCGGAAAAATATATGGACTACCTATCTACTGCTGCAGTAAATACAAATCTTTGTAGGGGCGCACAGCTGTGCGCCCCTACCTAACATTCAACGCAACATTAGAGGAAACTGGTATTGATTAATCAGTATTGAAATCTATCTTATTAACAATTGTAGTTAACTAAAGTTACCATCAATCCCAAAATCTAAAATTGCCTTGAGTAAACAACGACTCGATATCTTACTAGTAGAACTTAACCTTTGCTCATCAAGACAGTTAGCACAGCGGCTAATTCGTGCAGGAGAAGTAATGGTAAATCAACAAGTAATCGATAAACCGGGAACCGAAGTTGAAACTATAGCCAAAATTCAGGTTAAGGAAAAACCGCCTTATGTCTCTAGAGGTGGCGAAAAGTTAGCCAAAGCCCTAGAAGTATTTGAGATTAATATAGAAGGACACATTTGCCTCGATGGCGGTATTTCCACTGGTGGTTTCACTGACTGCCTATTGCAAGCTGGGGCAAAACAGGTTTATGGTGTTGATGTTGGCTACGGACAAGTTGCCTGGAGCCTGCGCAATGATGAGCGCGTTATTTTGAAAGAACGCACTAACTTGCGCTACCTTCAACCAGCTGACTTGTACGGCAATGCCCAGGCTGCCGACTTTGGCGTTGTTGATGTCTCGTTTATTTCCCTGACTAAAATTCTTGATACCCTGTGGCATTTGCTGTTGCCTCCCCGCGAGGTAGTGTTGCTAGTGAAGCCGCAGTTTGAAGTGGGTCGATCGCGCGTTGGCAAAAAAGGTGTGGTGCGGGATTATAATAATCAGGCAGAGGCGATCGCACAAGTCTTAACAGCTTCCCAGAAGCTAGGTTGGGCATACAAGGGTTTGACTTGGTCACCGCTTACTGGTCCTGCTGGTAACATTGAGTATCTGCTATGGCTGGGCATCGATAGTCAAGTAGAGGCCCCTGATTTAACAGCAATAAAACAGATTTGTCTGGCAGCAACAGCTCATTTAAGCTGAGGTTAATCAACGGTAGTAGAGAGATTTATGTTATCAAGCTAGTGTGCATTTTAATGTACATTAGACATTTCCACTCCCCATCTCCCCATCTCCCCATCTCCCCATCTCCCCCTCTCCCCCTCCCCCCCTCTCCCCCTCTCCCCCCCTCCCCCCCCCCCCCTCCCCCCCTCTCCCCCCCCCCCCCTCCCCCCCCCTCCCCCCCCCCCTCCC
>JAAHGS010000232.1 GCA_010692645.1 Symploca sp. SIO2E9 | reverse complement strand
CGCGTCCCCGCGTCTCCCCGTCTCCCCGTCTCCCCGTCTCCCCGTCTCCCCGTCCCCGCGTCCCCGCGTCTCCCCGTCCCCCCGTCCCCGCGTCCCCGCGTCCCCGCGTCCCCGCGTCTCCCCGTCTCCCCGTCTCCCCGTCTCCCCGTCTCCCCGTCCCCGCGTCCCCGCGTCCCCGCGTCCCCGCGTCCCCGCGTCTCCCCGTCTCCCCGTCTCCCCGTCTCCCCGTCCCCGCGTCCCCGCGTCTCCGTATTAGAGAAGACTCTCAAAAGCACGAAAAGCAATATAACGCCCAACATCACCTATTTCTCAGCCAAGTTTGGTTCCAACGCTGGGACACTCTTTTACCCCAAGAGCAGAATTTTTGAAACTCCCCCATGAACAAAAAAGCGAAGCCAGCTATTAATTCCACAGGGGAGTAATCAACCCAAATTTGTTGCAATATTAAGGTTTCAACTATTTGGACATAATCCTGCTGGTATACAATCATCATCATCCTCATCTGAAGCCGAGACAAGTAAAGGCTTTGATGTTGGTTGATTTACTAGCACAGATAGCGTATTAGTTGTTAATCTATAGGAGGTGGAATAAAGATCAGGGAAAACTTCCACTGCATAGTGATCACATATACCGTAACTAGCAGCGGCTGCCAGCGTCGGCAAAGCGATGATTGAACTCAAAATTTTCCGTTTCATTTTAGCTTTAATACTCCAGACTTAAGACTCTCAACTGAAAAAGGGGATGGAGATGCAGCTGTTGAGGTAGACATGGTGAACTTCAAAGGTTAGATTGATCGCTAAGCATGCCCTAAAGCTAAAAACTCAGGGAAAATTAACTTAGGGATAGATGCTCTGTCTGTGTCCAAGTGAAGCTCTTAGACTTCATGGCAATTGCTGGTAACATCGTTATCAATAGCCAGGAAAAGCAAATTTCCTCCTCCTGCTCTTGGTGCTAAGGATGTCAGAGGAGTAAGTGTACTATTGCCTTACAATGAAGACCTATGCTTTTTGGAATAGACCTGCTGAGTTATGTTTGATGCACTTATGCCCTTGCAATTGGCAGATATATTGCTGACAACTGACATCAAGCAGGTGTTAGGAATACTTCCGGTCTTACAAACCAGAATTATCCTACACTCACTCTTTTCAATGGGCTTGCTATGAATCCGAATTTTTTTTATAAAAATCCAGAATCATTATCTAAAATTATTAATTTAAATTTAATCTTTACCAAATCCTATTATTTTGTAAATTTTCTTTAACAAAAAGGTTCTAGATTTTTCCCAATCTAAAACCCAAATACTAATTCACGCTGCTTCTATTTCAACTGCATGGGCAGACTCAACCGCAGCTCCAGAAAATTCTACACTTGTCGCCCAATTTTCAAAATCAGGAACTAACCGGATTAACTTCCGCAAAACTTCGTCCGTAACCCACAATACCAGTGGACAAGCCAAATTGCGGAACTCTTCACGCACTTGATTCGTCGCCACTAACAATTGGTCAAGAGAACTCACAGACTCCAGACTTGATACCATCATGGCGCTCGGCTGTTCGTCACCTAGTTCTTCAAAAATTGTAGTGTAAAGTGTCTTGACTGAACGATCTAAAACCAATTCTCTGATTTCCACAGGAGAGCGCTCCTGTAGTTGCTGCACTATGCCTTCTCGCAGGTTACGACAGTTGCAACGTGCCAAAATTAGTGAGAAGTCACCCTGGGACCTGATGATTGCCCTGATTAGAATCTTCCAGGAAGTCCAATTGTGAAGGGCAATCTTTTCAGGTTGATTTAAGTAATTCATACCTGTATTTCTTTGGCCTCTGCTAGCACTGGATTAATATCAAACCAGTACTCATCTTGATCACGATACTCAAATACAAACAATGAACGCAATAAGGTTTGGTACTCTTCTTCCCCTCTGACTGTTTTACTTGTTGCCACTTGCCGCAATAGTTCCCACTCATCAGGTGTAATCGCGAGGTTAAGTTCATTACGACGCTGAACTATAACGCCCTCCAAACAACGACGACTAATGGGCGGATCGTCTCTTTGCAGGCAACGATATAATAATACTAATAAATTACGCACATGACCACCACTGATTAGACACAGACGGTCTAAAGTATCTATAGAATCGAACACTTCTGGGATCAGATCAGGTCTGAGCAAGGGTTCAACCTTGGGAAAGGCTCTTGCCATCACCATCCGTCTGAGCAGGTCAACTCCCTCCTCGCAGATTGTACCATCTCGCTGCTTGACCCTTACCATCGGCAACATCTTGGGGTCAATACCAAAGCGATTAGTTAGTCTTCCCAAGTCATTAGAGAAAGCTAAAACTAGGGGAATAGTGTAGACTACATGACAATTAAGTTTATTCAATTGCTCTCCACGGTCTACAAACAAATATTCGGGTTGAGTACGTCCTGGAAGCCTCTGGGTATTGTCAACGCGGTCGAGATTATCGATAATCACAACCAGTCCTCGTTTCCCTTGCTGCTTGAGTTGCTGTTTTGCTGGTTCAATCAGCTCTTGGTTAATTGATTCTAAAATCACGTTAACTCGTGGCTCAAGATACTGTCTCAACAAAGAGCGGACTTCCTTGCTATCCTTGGCTTTAGCTGTAATTCTGCCAATACCCAGAGATAGGGATAGCTCTTTATCTTCAGTACTGAGACTGACATCGCCGACTCCAGGAATTCCAGCTTCAGCAGACAGCTCGATTTCAGTTTGCAAAAGCTTGGCAGCTCCTTGCAGTAAATTCTTAAAGCCTTTTGGTTGCAGCTGTAGTTTAATTTCCTCTAAACTTTTACTAACCTGCCGTGCGATCGCTAACAAGATATCACTGATATCCACATCTGCCATGTCTAAGTCTTGAGAGGATTCAAAATAGACGACGTGGAAACCCTGTTGTTCTAATTCAGCCTTGAGACGCAATAACTCTGTAGATTTGCCACAGCCAATATGTCCAGTAAATAACTGGCAAGTTGGCTCATTAGGCGAGAGGCGGGAGATAGTGCGCTCCAACTCTTTAATAATTTTGCTCCCCCGCACTGAGGAAAAATCAATATAATATTGCCTATCCTCAACTTTACCCAGATCTAGGGTTTTGCTGGGATTAGATGCCTGGTAGAATCTCACCAAATCCAGTTTCATTAGTCTCCCTTGCCCAATACCTACTCCTCTCCATCTACGGCAGTTATGTTACAAATTCCGGACGGTAGTTGCAGGTATGGTATGCCAACTACTCTCGCCTATGCAAGTTAGCTAAAAAGGCAGGAGGCTCTGAGGCATGGTGCCTAAGACTGTCAAAGCCCAATTTTAATCTGTCTTATCTAGTTGTAACCACTTTGACACTCCTCGCGCTGAAGCAACGAGGATTCTTTCTTCACGGGGATTCTTATGAACTTGCCCTCAGAAAGCATACACCGACTGTCCGGCGGCGTTTGAAGCGATGTTTTTCGAATTCTCGCCTAACGATTCCCACATTTGTACAAGATTTAGGATTTATACTACCAGGGTTCCGGATCTCGAATAGTCCGCTTGACCTACTTCGTCTTAATATGTGCGCTTTACCGCTAAAAATATTCTACTATCAATCCCATTGTTTATCAATATTGCTCCCTCAAAAAGCCGTCAAGCGAAGGACGGGGCTTGAATCCCATATTTTTGGTCATACCTCTAGGGTTCAAGGTAACAAGTAAAAAGTTTAACTCAATACCCACTTATTACTTATAGCACTTCTCAAATTAGTGATATACAAACTTCTGGGTTTTAGGGAGCAGGAAGTAGAGAGCAGGAAGTAGAGAGCAGGAAGCAGGGAACAGAACTAGGTGTATCTCAGTTATTCGAGAAACGCTATATTACTTATTACTTATTACTTATTACTTATTACTTATTACTTATTACTTATTACTTATTACTGACTTGCCGTGTTCTTTTAGATATGGGAAGCATCAAAGTGATTCTGTTGCTGGCAGAGAAACATGTACGATAGTTTGTTGTCCTGGTACACTGGCGATCGCTAATTCTCCTCCGTATAATTTTACTAAACTCCTAGCAATACTCAGCCCCAAGCCGGAGCCTTGCTGTTCATACAGTTTGCGTTCAAATTGCATGTAAGCTCCTAGGCCAGAAATTTGAGCTGCTGTCATCCCTCGTCCTTGATCGATTATGGATAGGTTAAAGGTATTCTCAGCGTAACTACTTTTAACCACAACTGGGGTTCCAGTAGTAGAAAATTTAAAGGCATTCTCAATAATTTCTTCAACAATTTTTTGCAATTTTGTCGCAGAAATTAGAACAACTACCTCATGCAATTCTAACTGCAAATCTTCTTCTCTGTTTACTTGTTGAGCTTTTTTTAAGGCAAAATCAGTAATAATTTTTTTGACAAAACTCTTGGCACCAGTAGCTCGCAGAGCTTTAATTCGCTCAGGATCTGCCTCTGTTAGTTCAAGATCAGCATAAATTAAAAAGTTTTGGGTAAGTCGATATAACCTTTCAGCAGACTCATTGATATGCCCAAGCATTTCCAATACTTCTTCCTGTTCTATTGAGTCATATTCATCAATCATAAATCTTGAAAAACCAAGAATACCATTGAGAGGAGTATGCAATTCGTGAGGGAGGGAATGAGTAATATTGCCCCGTAATTCATCTAACTTTCTCTGGGAATTTCTCTTAACAGCTACCTGCTTTTCTAAGCGAATTGTAATCGCCTTGAGTAATTCGTTGCGAGTAAATGGCTTGGTCAGATAATCATCAGCTCCTAATTCCATCCCTTGACGTAGGTCTTCCTTAGCAGCTTTCGCTGTGAGAAAAACGAAAGGAATAGAATCAGTAATTGGGTTCTGGCGTAGTTGATTTAGAACTCCATAACCATCAAGTTCTGGCATCATCACATCGCAAATAATTAAATCGGGAAATTCTTGCTGCGCCAATTGTACACCACTGCATCCATTGTCAGCATCAATTACCTCAAAATCCTCAGCGGTAAGGATTTCAAAAATATTTTCCCTGATTTCTTCTTCATCTTCAATTAACAGGATTTTCTTGATCATTTTGAATCTTTTAGTAAGTTATATTGTTGAAGAATATCTACATTGTCCTTGGTCATGATTTCGCGCAGTCTCGCCACATCATGAAGTAAATTTGTATCATGACTACATTCTAACTTTAAAATTTTTAAATAGCGTTCTTTCTGGGTTTTAGAGGTAGCAAATTCAAGCATATTAGCAGCAAGATTGATTTTAGAAATACTCTGTCGAAGTTCCTCGAAAAAACGCTGAAAAATCTCTTCTCTGGTTGCTGCAAAATGCTTTATTTTATTGATTTTTTTATCCAGCTGCTGATAGCGTTCAACTTCTGATAAATAATATTCAATTATTGCATCTTGCTTGGCTAGTTGAGTTGATACAGTTCTCATTAAAGAGTCTATAGTAAATGGCTTAGTAAGATAATCATCTGCGCCTAACTCCATGCCTTGACGCCTGTCTTCTTGACTAATCTTAGCGGTAACAAAAATTAAAGGAATAATCGCAGTATGAGGATTTTTGCGTAAAGCAATTAGCACTTCATACCCATTCAACAAAGGCATCATTATGTCACAAATAATCAGAGCAGGAATTTCTTTTTGTGCTAATTCCACCCCCAGGTGACCATTTTCTGCACCAATCACCTCAAAATTCTCAGCAGTGAGCATCTCAATAATGCCTTCGCGGACAGTTAGTTCATCTTCAATCACCAGAATTTTTTTCATCAGTTTCAGAGCTAATTATTTAAAGTCAGGTAACAACTAAAGATATTCTTGGCCTCTAGGAAGATTAACTGTAAACTTTGTACCTACACCAACTTGACTATCGACTTTAATCTTGCCGCCATGTAAATCAACCGACTTTTTTACAATTGCCAGTCCTAGCCCAGTACCGGTAACTTTCCCAACATTTTGGGCTCGATGAAATGATTTAAACAAATGTTGTTGGTCTTCTGAAGGAATCCCAATACCTTGGTCTTTAATCTGGAAAATCACCTCTTTTTCCTGTAACTCTAGGTCAAATCTAACAGTGCTGTTAGTAGGCGAATACTTGATTGCATTTGAGAGCAAGTTGCCGAGGATATGTCTAAGCAATTTTTCATCGAGACGAGCATAATTGTTCAGCCGCATAGTGGTAGATTCTGCTGTATTTTGAACAGCAAAATCCTGTTCTTGATAAGTAAAAACAATTTGGTTTTTACTCCTCAAACTTAATTGTGACTCTTCAATTAAAGAGCGACAAAAACTAACTATATCTAGTGGTACTGGTTTAAACTCTAATTTCCCAGCTTCAGCCTTGCCCAAGAGTAGTACATCATCTAGCATCTTGGTCATATGTTGAACATTAGCTTGAATACGATCATAGTGAAGAATTTTTTTCTGTTCACTCCACTTATGGCTGTAATATCTAAGTAATTCCGTAGACCCGAGGATAGTGGTTAGAGGTGTACGAAACTCGTGGGAAGTCATCGAAACAAAGCGAGATTTCAGTTCACTCAGTTCCTTTTCTTGTTCAAGAGCTTTGCGCAATTCCTCTTGAGCCTGTTTGCGTTTAGTAAAGTCGTGTAAGGTACCGGATATACCGATGATAGTGCCTTTAGCATCTAGGGCTAATCGAGCCAAAGCATCAATCCAGCGAAAGCTATTATCTTTGGTGAGATAACGAATCTCGTGCCGACAGTATTCCTGTTGACCTGTAGTCAATTTTTGCCATATTTCTAAACACTGTTTGTGGTCATCAGGATGAATGTAGTCAATAAAATTTTTCCCCAGACTATCTTCAATGCTAAAGCCAGTAATTTCCGTCCAAGCTGGATTGAGAAATGTCCATAAGCCCTTCATATCTGTTTGGAAAATTACTTCCTTGACACTCTCAACTACAGAGCGGTATTTTTGTTCGCTATCTTGCAACGCCGCTTCTGCCTGTTTACGATCGCTAATATCTTCAATTACACCCACAAAATAATCAAGTTCGCCAGATGGCTTACGCACCAGAGACCCGGTAAGATTTACCCAGACTATAGAGTTATCTTGGCGATAGTAGCGCTTCTCCATAGAGAAGGTATCAATCTCACCTGCCAACAACTCTTCTACATAGCGCTGATCAACATCAACATCGTCAGGATGAGTAATATCGACAAAACTTTTAGTCAGCATTTGGGCATGAGTATAACCAACAATATCACAGCACTTGTGGTTGAGCCGTAGAAACTTGCCATCAAACCCAGTATGGGCAATACCCACCGCTGCTTGCTCAAAGGTGGCACGAAATCTTTCTTCAGAAGCTCTAAGGGCTGCTTCAGCTTGCTTGCGCTCTGTAATATCGCGACAGATACAAACAATGCTACCTTCTACAGTCAAAGTTAGGGAAATTTCCTCAGCAAAGGTACTGCCATCAAATCTTTTAGCAACTGCCTCTCCTCGCCAGCGCCCCTCTTGCTTAAGGATAGGTAAAATCTCACGCTTAAATCGATCAATTTCCTCTTGATAGTAGAGTTCACTCCAGCTTTTACCGATAAGTTCTTGAGCGCTCTGATAACCAAAGAGTTGGACGTGAGCCTTATTAATATAGATATATGTACCTTCTTTGTTGATAATAGCAATACCATCAATAGAAGCTTCCACCGCTGCTAACTGCTGTTGCAGAGCAGCAACAGCCTGATTGCGCTCAGTAATATCCCGCACAATCACCATTACTTCCTCCGCGTCACTAACAGCAAAGCGAGCCTCATAATCGTGAAGGCTGCCATTGAGTGAGAGTTGATACTCTAAGGTTTGAATTTCACTAGTTTGCAGCGCACGCTCGACACAGCTCATGGCAGGTTTAGCCACTTCAGCTGGCAGGATTTGGTTGAGATTTTTACCCAAAAATTTCTTGACTGGTAAAGGAATGGAACCATCTTGACCAGTTTTATAATTGACTAAAGTGCCATCTCGACTGATGCGCAGCATAGAATCTGGAATGGCTTTGAGCAGAGCACGATTAGTAGCTATACTGCGGCTGAGGGCTTGATTAGCTTTTTGCAATTTGAGTTCTGTTCGCTTGCGTTGGGCTAATTCAAGATGAGCTTGCCGTAGGAGTGCCGATTGTTCGATAGCAATTTTTTCAGCTTGGAGTTGCTCAAATTCCTGCTGTAAGCTTTGGATAATGTGGTACATTTCTGGGGGGTAGAATGTTCCCAATAAGCTATTTTGGGTGATCAAACCGATTAATTCGCCCTCAACCCCAGACACAATTAATTGCTGTACCTGTTGCTGTTGCATCTGTTGATGAGCTGTCCATAAAGAATCTTCAGGACTCAAGTAAAATAATGGTGAATTAATGAGTGTTTGTGCCTCAAGCTGCTGCCAATCCAACTCCAAAGCCTGAAGCCGCACAAGATCGTGTTCTGTTACAATACCAATCACTACGAATTGTTCACTACTTAGAGTTAGCTCATTGCAGTAGTTGATTTTCTTGAGTTGGAGATGCTCACAATTTGTTGGCTGTAGTACTAAAGGCTGTTGTTGGTGAGCCTTGTGTTGTGCAATCGCTACACAATTGACTTGATACTCTACCATCAGCTTAGCTATATCCAGCAGCGAGGTAGTGGGAGTAGTATGGAACAGTTCAGTTGTCATCACCTCCACAACCTTTCGCATCTTCAGAATCTCAGCTGGTTGTAGCAATCGAGTGATACTATCAAGCGTCACAATTCCTAGAAGTTGCTCACTATCATCTACAATCGGCAGATGACGAATTCGATGCTGGCGAAATAGCTTGAGAACTACAAAAACATCCTGCAAGTCGGATTTTTTCAGGGTAATTACCCTTGATTTGATCACGGAAATAGCTGTGACTGCTTCTAGCTTCCTGTCGCTAGCTGCAATCTTGACCAAATCATGCTCAGTTAACAAACCAAGCAGCTTTGCCCCCTCCATAACTAAGACACAACTAGAAGAGCTATCATTTCCCATGGATGTGGCAGGCAATATCTGTGCAGGTGATTGATGTGGCAGAGGTTTCGCCACAATCTCTGTAGAAAGCGCACAGCTGGTTCCTACTTGACAAAATAGATGGATAACATCTGATAGACAAGTCTCAGGTGCAACCCTTAAAGGATGAGAATCAATAGCAGCCTCTAGGGCTTCCGAAGAGATTGGTGAGGCTTGAAGTGACATCGCTTGGCTAGTGTTATAGTCGCTAAATTAAAGAGGCGGACATCGAGTTACTTTCTTGCTATCAAGGTGATGATGTACCAGTTCTTACTTGATGAAACGCCACAGCAACCAGATTTGTCATCCGTAGGTTTACTTGCTTGTCTTCTTGCCGATGAAGCTTTAACCGTATTTACCACGAGTTTGTGGTAGCTTGCTCCAAGAGGGGAGAGGGGGAGATGGGGAGATGGGGAGATGGGGAGATGGGGAGATGGGGAGATGGGGAGAGGGGGAGATGGGGAGAGGGGGAGATGGGGAGATGGGGAGAGGGGGGGAGGGGGAGAGGGGGAGATGGGGAGATGAATTTTTACCTTCGTGGTTAGCGTGAGATGTGA
>JAAHGS010000231.1 GCA_010692645.1 Symploca sp. SIO2E9 | reverse complement strand
TTTGGGTGGCATTTGATTTCTCCGCGTCTGGAGCGTCTGGAGCGTCTCCGCGTCTGCTTACTTGTTCCCCCACTCTTTTTTTCGTTCACCCCCTGTTCCCTGTTCCCTGTTCCCTATTCCCTGTTTCCTATATATCTAGTTCAGAGTAATCAGGTAAGGTTGTATCAATTGGCATTCCATTTCTAAGAACAATTCGATCCTGTTGAGGACGTGACAAAAGTTCGCTAAAATTGCGTCCTTTGAACAAAATTAAATCAGCTGGTAATCCTACACCAATCCTTCCCTCCTTTGGTAAACCAATTAAGTCTGCTGCTGTTTTAGTAACAGCACTGGGCCAATCGCGATAAGACAAGTCTAAGTGGGCAATTCTGACGGCTTGAGTAAATACTTCCAAAACATCATGATCGCCAAAACTATAAAATGGATCACGGCAGTTATCGCTAGCAACTGTAACAGGTATGCCTTGCTGCTTAAGTTCTTGTAGCAGCGTCACCCCTCGCCAACGTGGTGTGTTCTTAGCTTGCCTATCTTGGAGATAGAGATTGCACATTGGCAAGCTCACAACCCCAATACCTGCTTGTTGCACTAACTTAAGAGTTTGGGCTATTATATCTGGCGGTTGCACGGCTAAACTACAGCAGTGACCACAGATAATTTGTCCTACAAACTCGTGACGGATTGCCGCTTGTGCTATCTGCTGCAAGCATTGAGAATTGGGTTGACCGTTTTCATCAGCGTGAAAGTCGAGGTCTAAATTGTATTCTGCTGCTAGGGAGAAGACTGTATCTAGTTGATTACCTAACTCAGAATTCATGTAAACCACTCCTCCAAGAATGCCCCCTATTTGGGCAATCTTGTCAGCCAAGGCAACTCCTTGAGAAGTTTGATAGTAATCAAGACTGACCAGAGAAACTGCTTGTAGGATTAGTTTATCTTGCCACTTTCTTTGAAGGGCTTGAAATACCTCTAAACTAATTGCCGCTTGTTCACCAAAACAGTCAATGTGGGTGCGGATAACTTTAGTGCCGTGGGCATAGCTGCACTTGATGCCAAATTCCATGCGGCGATAAACATCTTCAGCTTGCCAGTACTTTTTCCTATCAGCCTTGGAAAGTTCGAGAGCACTCTCAAAGGTTCCATCTGGGTTAGGGGTACGCTCCCAGATATGACCTTTATCCAAATGGGTGTGCATGTCAACAAAACAAGGCCACACTTGTCCTCTGTGCATATCGACGCTGGAAGTATCAGTAGCATCACTGCCACTAGAGGGAACAATTTGGGTAATCATACCGTTAGTAATTTCTAAATCTACTAAACAAAGACCCTCCCTCGTCTGGTTAGGAAATTGACTGTTTTCTATTAGGGATGCTGGGATTTGAGCGTTTCTTATCCAATAGTGTTCTGAGGTGGGAATGATCATAGATTTCAAAACTAATTAGCCCTTATTTTGGAGTTACACGTTGAGTAATCATTAGTATTCACAACTAATAAAGTTGATTTTAAGCAGTTAAAAACGTACAAAATCAAGAAAATATGTCTACGAAAAAAAAGCTCATATATTTTCTAATTCCTGCTGTTGTAGGTTTTAGCTCCTATGCCCTAGCTTCTGAGTTGACACTAACCGCTAGACCAATTAACGAGACTAACTCTCATCCCCCCAATCTTCTCACTCAAAAAGACTATATAGTAGAGTTATTGCAGTTGACTAATGCCGAACGAGAAAAAGTTGGCTCACCTCCCCTAAAACTCAATGCTAAGTTGTTTCGAGCGGCACAGCGTCACGCTGAGGACATGGCAGAAAATAACTTTTTTTCTCATACTGGCTTTAATGGCTCTAGCATGAGCGATCGTCTCGAAGAGGTAGGCTACTCTTGGAAAAGAATAGCTGAAAATATCTCAGCGGGACAGTCTTCACCAGAGGACACAATGGAAAGATGGATGAATAGCTCTGGACATAGGGGCAACATCCTCAACCCTCAACTCAAAGAAATTGGCATAGGTTACGCTACTAATAGCCGCTCTCAATACAGACACTACTGGGTTCAAGTTTTTGCAACGCACTCTAATTAATTGAAGAAAGTATTAGCTAAGCTAGTGTGCATTTAAAGCTTATATTTTCTGGTTGCATCATAATTCTTCAAACCTCCTCCCCCTCTCCCCCTCTTATGGAATACACAATCAGTCTCTGCCAATTTTGGGTTTCAATGGTGGATGATTGTCAGTTACTGTTTTATGATTAAGATATGGGGTTAGTGCTGTAGCTTCCCGCAAACTAGTAGCAATCTCATGACAGTATTGGTTGTACAAGCGAGAAGTTTAGAATTCTTCAGTGCGGGGATAAGAAGCCTCAATTGATATATCAGCCACTACTCGACTGAGATGGGGAGCCATAACTATCCCCGATTTGATAAGTACACCGCCTCCTATGGTATTGTGAGTGACAAATACAATCGTCAATTGTTTATTCTGCATAAAAGAAAGCAAATCACTATTGAGCTTTACTGCAAATTATCTCCGTGTGTGGAGCTATAACCTTGAGTAACCAGCGCTCTAGTAATCGACACACAGCTGTTGATGCTGCCAAATAGTGTGGGAGGATAGCTAGACTTAAACCCCACCCATGCAATTGCTTTTTTTACTAACCGGCAAGATTGTGCTTGGAACAACAGATAGTTTCAAGGGTAAGCAGGAATTCTCAACTATAGTTTGCTCAAGGTGTTAGCGCTGGTTCCTGGAAAATAGAGGTTAATGCTGATAGTGAAAATTCTTGATCAAGCCTCAAGCCTCGCTAGTTTTGATCCATTTCACTATCGTGTTTCTTTTAACTAAAGCCCGTATATATATGTAATATCATAGATTGATAAGGAGAAAAAATAACAGATGACACAGACACCGAAAGACTACCGTACTCGTTTTAAATCAAATGGGGTAGGCACCAAATCAAAGCAAAAACCAGTGAGTGTCATGTTACCAGCTAAGGTTGATGCAGTGGTTAGAGCTATGCCCAACCGCTCACAGTTTATTAGAGAAGCGATTATTGAAAAACTAGAACGTGAGCAATACGAAGATAGCAGTGAACTTTTAGAACTCGAAGCTGCACGTGATCGAGTCTTGCTCAGAAAGCCTCCAAAGGAACGCGGCAAGCTCAGGGCTGCCTTGAATGCCTTCATTGAGGAACTAACCTAACAATAAAATACACTTATCTCAACTTAGAGGCGCTAACCTATAGATTTTCCTGATTATACCAGTAATCTTATCTTAATCTATACTTTTACGATGCTTGCTGAGGGTAAATTCGTTGGAATCCTCATCTTTTTAAAGCAGGGAGTGTCAACAAGAAGTCTTGACATCCCTGTGGGATGGGATATAGCGCTGCGCGCTGGTGTGTTTACAAATTCAGGTAAAGAACAATTGCTAAAACCTTTATTTGATAAGTTTTTCCATTCCCTGTTCCCTGTTAAGAGTTCCCTGTTCCCAGCGCGCAGCGCTATAATTCAGTGCCTCTCTACATCCAGACAATCTATCCTGATAAACTCTCTTGGCAGATGAATTAAATACAATAGGAGACTTAAAGGAAAAATGTTATGACACAGCTGTCTGAGAGCGAATCAAAAAACTCTAGAACAACTAGGTCCGATCTTACTACCAAAATTTGGGGCTTTGCCACCGGGATGCTAGCTCTTTGCATTCCCCTTTCAACTGTGACAAACAGTGGTCCTCTCCTCCCCTTAACTGTAATTACAGGAGCAGCAGTAGGAACAGGGGCGGTTTGGCAATCCTATTACAAAAAAACTGGTGATAGTGATTTATTAATTAATAAATTGGAAATCATGGAGGAGAGACTAGCCAATTTAGAAACAATTGTTGATGCTGAAGAACTGAATTTTCAACAGAGAATTAAACATCTGGATTCAAAGGACCATGTAGGGTAAATTTGATTATGAAAGGAGAGCAGTAATGAACTTAAGTATATAGAAAAGTCTGATCCCAAATATAATCTAAGACTTTTAAAGCATCATCCAGAGGCAGTATGCAACAATTACCTTGAGTATCGTAAGTTAGTAGAGTAATTTCAGGTCTACTGGCTTCCTGTTCTCCATCTCTAAGTATTTGACCACTGATTGCTTCTAGGCTGCGGAGAGGATCATAGATATCAAAGTCAATTTTTGTGCCAAATTTATCCTCCATCCACATCTCAATTTTGTCATCTAATTGTTCAGGAGTCAGAGCATAATTGCTAGTTAGAAGATGATAATAGACGAGGATAATTTCTTTACATTCTTCCTCTTCTGCTGCATCAATCAAGGCCCCAAAAACACCAGCATTACTAGCCAAATTTCTAAAAAATAGAGTTTCAGTCACATTTTTTTGGAATTTTATCTGCTTATTTTTATAACTGGTGTACTGCTTGAAAGCAAACCCACCCAAAGTAACGAGCAGTGACAAGACAGTCACTAGTAAAGGCATTAGATTACGAACTTGTTGTTCACTTGCCTTCAGTTCTTCTAGATGGGGGGGAACACCAGTAAAAAATAAGATAATGCCCAAGATTAGAAGTAGTTGAGGTAAAATTTTGAGTATAATTGGAATCGCAGCCCCAATTGCCGGAATACCCAACAGCAGACGATCCTTCCAGGTCATACTAATTTTGATATTGGGAAAGAGAAATTCTAGGTCAAATTTAGGGATGTTTTTATAAAGGTAGATATACATTTTCCCAGGGGTAAAATTCAGATTTTTAGTATTAATCTTTTTACGCTCAAAATACTTATGTTCCTGAAAATGGATTAACAGTACCACCCGCTCAAAAACATCAATAGTCTGTTCTACTTTCTTAAAAAACTTTTTAACCAGATCAATCTTATAAATGTCACCACGGCAGTAGCAGGTTATTTGCTGAAAGTCGTTAAAATCAACCTTTGTCTTGAGTTTAATTAGTGAATCCTTCTGCAAGGCTCTTTGCAAGCTGGCTTGAGATATGGGAATATAATTTGCTCTTTCTAGAATGCTCTGAAAGTCAGCAACTACTTTGACTGCCATATTTGCTTTCTGGGCAGGGGTAGGTTCAATTACTCCTTTGGTGTCAGCATCTGGGTCAAAGGGGGCAAAGTTAGTCTTTAACCTCTCTAGAACCTGATGAAACTGAAAATGATAATAAGCCGAAAGAATGGAACAAAAATTCCTAAACTTTTGAACATCGGCAGCAGTTAACTTACCCTCTTCAAGACAAAGTTCTACTAGATCTGGGCGACGATAGGGAATAAATGCTTCCCGGTCTGCGTAAACTGCCATGATTTTTGAGCTAACTCAACTTATAATCTATCAGAAGATCAGCGCAGTAATCCCCCCAGAGCTCAAGGATGGGGAAATTACTGTACTAAGCGACTGAAAGGAGCAAGAGAATTAGTCGACATTTTATCACCAGGGCGCTAGGATAGGAAAAAGCGGTATACGCGTAAAAAAATATCCTCAGGGTAGGTTCCCAACACCAGAATTTTCTACAGGTAGTTCACTTCTGGCTTCTTCCTAGTGACAGAGAGAATCCCACCAGAACAATTAGCTCAAATTGTGGCAGAGGTTGAGCTATTAGCGAGGTCTCGCGAAGCTGAGTTTGATAAAGAACAAATCAAGCAAATTTTGCTTGAACTCAATCTACCGCCTGACTTGCTAGAGGAGGCGCTTGTGCAATTGCGTCGCCGAGAAGCTTTGGCTGTTGAGCAAAAACGTAATCGCTGGATTGCTTTGGGCTTGGTTGTGGTTCTAACTAGTGCTATTGCAACTACAACCATCTTGAGGCAAAATCGCCAACAAGCCCTGGCTCGTATTTGGGCCTCCCAAGACCGTATTACCCTAGCTCAGAACCCTCTTAGCCAACTCAAAGTAGTTGAGAGTAGTCTTAGACCAGAAGTATACTACCGAGTTACCTTACAAGAGGTACCCTTGGGCAGGAAAGTATCTCTTAAGTGTAATTGGATTGACCCTAGTGGTCAAATTGTCCATCAAAACAGCTATCAAACCCGCAAGATTAATCAAGAAATTTGGTCAACCTATTGCCGCTATCAGTTCGGTTCAACTGTGGCTACAGGTACTTGGCAGGTGCAGATGTCTTTGGGCGATCGAGTTCTCAGTAGTACTAGTTTGAGGGTAAAGCAATAGAAAATTACAAATATAGCGCTGCGCGCAGGGAACAGGGAATAGGGAATTAAAAAGCTTGTACAATAAGGGTTTTAGCAATTCTTCGTCCCTTGAATTTGTCAAAACCTGAGCGCGCATTGCTATAGTTTGACTTTAAGCAATAAATAAAAAGCAACAAGTAATAAGTGACAGCAAGAAAATTTATTACTTATTACTTATTACTTATTACTTATTACTTCACCAGCAACAATGAGAGGATATCAATTTTTGCTCAGCTCTAGTTTCCAGGAACCTAAGGAGCCAGAATCACCAGCAGAGCAATCATTGATGATCAGTCGCCAAGTGCCAGTTGATGAAATACCACCAAGGGTTGAGAGGGATTGTGCAGAAGCATAGTTACCACTGGGAATTAACTCATGCTCTCCAGCTGCTACTTCAAAGTCGAGATTTGAGTAGTTGTTGAAGCTGTAATCTCCCTTGAGATCACTGCAATAGCCACTTGAAGAAAACTTTGGTTGACCTGGCCGCCGAAACAAATCGACTACAGTATTAGTCTCTACATGGCGCAAGCGCACTACAAGATCGCCAACCCAGGTGTGGACAAAGTTTTGCAGAGTTACTTTCACATCACCAATGCAGAAGTTTTCCTTAACTAGGATGTCATCCTGAAAGCTGCCGTTGCCATCAGGAATGTTGCCGCCACCACCGATGAAAATTGAGTACTCAGGAGCAACAGTTGCTACTTTCTCGTCCCGTGAGATTGTGGTTACTGCGTTGAAGATAGACTCTGACATACAATTTCTCCGAAAAACTTATGAGGTTGACAATGGTAATGATTTGAAAGGCAATTAGCCCCGCTGAAGGATGCCCGGAGGCCTGTAAGGGTTAGCGCGAAGAGACTACGAAATCATGTTGTTAATATCATTGGCATTTTTTGGCTTTTTGTTATAGAAAAATTAAAATTTGCCTTGAATTTCGCAATCTAGCATATCGGCTTTGCTCCTGTTTAATGATGACATTTTCTATGGCAAAAAATCTAGTACTTAACTGAACTTTTTTCTGTTTATTTTTATGAAAAAATGAAAGGATTTGTGCCTAAAGCCCTGTTATATAAAGCTTTCAATCACAACAAGGCTAAAAGTAAGAATTATTTTATATAAAATCAATTCAAATATAAATTTAGTAAATAGGTAGTTATACATAAAAGCACCTGACTTAGCACAATCAAACCATAAGAGCATCTATTTATGTTGCCAATTTGGCGGTTTTACAAAACTTAGATAACAGTGTTTTGTTATATTTATCTACTTATCTCAATTATCTATAAACTTGCATTTAGCAAGGGAAATTACCAGACATACTAATTACTAAACTTCATTTATTTGTGAAACATTAAGTGCTTATTCATGGGCATTTGAGATTAAACTTCTTGTATCATCACGAAAGATAAAACACAATTAATATAGCTATCTTAGGAAAGTTAATTATGTGAATACTCACAAGAAATAAAGTGAAAAAATGTAAAGAGAGTAAAGACAGATTTTGATTGGTTTAATCCTTAAACCAACTAGTATCTTTACTCCCAGCCAATTGAGTATTTTGGGGGTAATTATATGCAGTGGCTGCAAACTTATCAGCCTACTACTTTTATCTGTGATCAGTGTAAATTGGTCTTACAGACGTATGGCGCGTATTACACTACCCACTAAACAGTTTATGGGCTGGTTTTAAATATAGGCAACTAAGTTAATTGAATTTTATCAAAACTTAACAAAAAATAATTAAATTTTGATAGACAGCGCTCAAATTACTAAATCGATGTGCTAACGGAGCTGTGCCATCTAAAAGGGTTATAAGCTTGTAAAATTATATGACGGCACTTAGTTAAATAACTCTAACTAAAGTATGATTACTACTCAATGTTTTGAGTAACACGCTCCCGAAATCTTTTATATCAAATTCGGTTGAATAGTCAAACTTAAAGGAGAACATAGCAGGGCAGCAGAAGAACTCTGGGAGGCAGAGAGGGAGGAGATTAAAGGTTTTTGTAACCATAATAGTAATTATGACTAATTAAATGGATTTGATATTACTAGATTCCTCAGAGGGTGTTTGTTGTAAAGCATAAAGTAAGTATCCCTAATATTTAAGTTACCGATTGACTCAGATTTTAACCAGTGAAGATTAATTAAGTTAAGCAAGACAATATATAGCGCTGCGCGCAGGGAACAGGGAACTCTTAACAGGGAACAGGGAATTAAAAAGCTTGTACAATAAGGGTTTTAGCAATTCTTCTTCCCTTGAATTTGTCAACACCTGAGCGCGCATTGCTATAGCAATCCATACCAAAAACCCCGGAGCTTCGGCGACGACTACATCGCCATCGAACCTCCAGGGTTTTACTGTTCAATCTGAGACTAGATTTTTAAGATTCGCTGCTTAGTCAGCAGTAGCAAGTTCTGTACTGCCACGCTCACGGCGGCGCGTCAAGGTATTGAAGAGGATTTGACCAATGGCTTTGATTAGATTCCCTTCAAGTTCCTTGAACAACTTCATATTCATGATAAAGGTAGCATTGGCTTCCTCGACAATCCGCTCGATAGCGTCATCATCAAGGGGTAACTCATCAAGAACTTGGCGGTAGTGAGTCTTAAATGCCTTCTCATCAGTAATATCTTTGAATTCGTAGAAAGCAGTACCACCTCCATCTGATAAATTCATCGCCCGTTGAGCAATTTTTTTGAGTATTTGTCCACCAGATAAGTCACCGATGTAGCGAGTATAGGAGTGGGAAATCAAAAGTTCGGGTTCCGAAGCAGATATGTCGCGGATGTGCTGCACGTATTCCTGGGCAACCGGTGAGGGAACCACTTGCTCTCGCCAGTTAGAACCGTAGTAGAAGTACAAATCCTTCTCTAGGCTCTTGGTGCGGTTTAGCTCTTGGAAGTAGATTTTGGAGACGATTGGGTGAGCGTGGTGTTTCTCCATCTCTTCTTCCATTGCCGAGTAGATAAAATAGAAGTTTGACACTAACTTCCGGTAAGAGTTTTTCTCTACGACTCCTTTGAGGAAGCATTTGATAAAACCCATATTTTCAGCTGCTGTGTGAGCTTTTTTGGTACCTTCACGCAACTTGATGGCTAAATCGTTACTCATTCTTAATTTATTCTCCTAAAATTCTGGTAACTACTGTATCCTGGCTTACCAATTAGCGAAAGACCGCTCCAATTGGTTAGATTAAACCGATTTCATGAGAATCTACATTAAGAATTCTTACGCCAAGGCATCTGGAAGGGGGATGGCTCGGGGAGATGGGGAGAGGGGAGATGGGGGGATGGGGAGAGGGGGGATGGCTCGGGGAGATGGCTCGGGGAGATGGGGGGAGGGTTTTATGTTTTTTTTAAACCGTCGAAAGCGCAATTTAAATGCACAACAGCTTATCCTCTACTA
>JAAHGS010000230.1 GCA_010692645.1 Symploca sp. SIO2E9 | reverse complement strand
CGGTGAACCAACAGACGCCGAAGATGTAATTGGTGTTGATTTGGGTCGCACCGATATCGCTAGTACATCAGAAGGGGAGTCATGGTCAGGAAAAAGCATCACGAAGCTGCGTAATCATTATGCCCAAATGAGAGCTACTCTCCAAAAGAAGGCTACGAAAGGCACAAGGACAACTAGACGGCGTTGTCGTCAGTTGCTGGCACGGTTGTCGGGTCGAGAGAGACGTTTTCAGTCTTGGGTAAATCATGGCATCAGTCGTAAGTTGGTGAATAATGCTGCCGCCAATAATAAGGCGATTGCCATTGAAGATTTAGCAGGGATTCGTGAGCGGACAAATAAGAAGCCGAGAAGCAAGAAGGACAAGAGGCTCTCCAACAATTGGGCATTTTACCAACTGAGACAGTATCTAACTTACAAATGTCTTTTGGCGGGAGTGAAGCGATATTTAGTTCCTCCTGCCTACACTTCCTTAAGCTGTCACAGATGCTTGCATCTTGGTAATAGGAAGGGCAAGAAATTTAGCTGCACCAACTGCGGCAATAAGTGTGACGCCGACTATAACGGCGCTAAAAATATAGCAGCATTGGGGTCGATTATAAACCGACCTAGAGGCACAGGACTATCCTGCCGGATTAAGTCTGAGTTGCAATATATTCAGCTTACTCTATGGGATGTCTTAGGGCTACCGAAAACCCACCCTTCTACGAAGTAAGGGTGGGTAGTTTATTAACCACCACTACATGAAAAAATGATTAACCGAATTTTGTTAGCTGTTGCTGGTCGAGGACTATGCGAACAGATGTTCAATATGTTGATGGAAATCCCTTATTTACAAGGGACATCCGTCACTGTCCTACATGTTGTGACTCCTCAAATCACTTCTGAAGGGATGTCGGCTAAGTTGGAAGAGGGAGGTAAGATTCTAGCAGATGCCGTCAAGTCCCTAAAAGTAGATGCCAAAAAAATCACACCTCGACTCAAACAGGGAGAACCCAAAGACGTAGTCCTTCAAGTTGCTGAGGAAGAGAAATCTGACTTGATCATTATGGGTTCGAGAGGACTCAAACGTATAGAATCAATCTTGCAAAACTCAGTCAGCCAATATGTTTTCCAATTAACTGACAAACCAATGTTATTGGTCAAAGATGAGATTTACGTTAAGCAAATTCGCCGCCTGATGGTGCCTGTTGATAAATCGGATGCAGCGAAAGAATCCCGTGATTTAGCCCTCTCACTCCTGCGAGATATCAAGGGTGGTCAACTATTTCTGGTTCATGTCAATCCTGATCCAGAAACTAAATCAACTGATCCTGAGAAGGATCCAGTGCTAGCCCCAGCCGTGGCTGCAGCGAAACGGAAAGGCGTTGCTTATCGTTGTTTGATCAGTGAGGGTGATGCTGGTGAAGAGATTTGCCGTTTGGCAGAGGAAAATAATGTTGATTTGTTGATGCTCGGTTCTCCTGATCGACGCCCCTCGATCGCTAAAAATCTACCAGATTTGGATCGACTTCTAGGATCGTCGCTTTCAGACTACATCCGGGTGAATGCCAATTGTCCTGTATTACTGACGCGTGTAGCTACCTGAGTACAACTACATAGCAAAGTTTAAACTCCCCCGTACTTCCAGCCGGGGGATTTCTATTTCTACAATCTTTAGCTTTTTGCAATTACCCAGACCCTACCTCAACTTACTTATTACTTATTACTTATTACTTAAAATTAGACTATTTGTAACATCATTCTTTCAACTTCGTATTACGCTGCTTCTAACCAATCAAAAATTTGGTCTAATTGCTTTAAGTTTACTAGTCCGTACTGCCAAAGAATCATTGGTAATAGATCTGGCGTCAGCCTACCCTGACGCAGTGCCAGGGCAATTGAATCTGCACTGAGAGACAATTCTTGTTGTAAAAAATCAATTAACTTAGCTTGAAACATGAAACTTTTAGGTTTATAATGAATGTTATCTAGAACACTAATTCTCTGGTCGAGTAAAATTACGCAACAGGTAAAAAAGTTAAAGGGAGTCAAGTATAGCAGTCGCCACAGCTGTTAGGACACTTCCTTGTTACCTGTTGTTTTTTGTTCCCTGCTCCCTGTTCCCTGTTCCCTTTAAATCAAAATACGATGTCCTAACCGACATGTCCGTTGCTATAAATAGTTAAGGAAACATTGCCGATTGATAGTTAATGGCAATCAATCAGAAATTATTAGTTATTAACGCCTGAATTCCTAGTTAATTGTCATGCTTAACTCAATAGTGTAAAGATCAAGTTGTATGGCTTTTATTAAGGAGATAGCTATGACCACAGGACTGGTCTTGGTGGATATTCAGAATGATTACTTTCCTGGTGGTAAGATGGAACTGGTTGGGATCAATGAAGCCGTTAAGAACGTTCAGCAATTGCTACAGTATTTCCGTTCAAATCAGCTGCCAACCTTTCACATACAACACTTTTTTGAGATAAATTCTAATGCAGGCTTCTTTATTAGAGGTACTGAAGGAGTTGAACTCCATGAAAGTATCCAACCACTTCCTGGCGACTTGGTAATCTCTAAAAATTATCCCAATGGCTTTCGGGAAACAAGTCTACTGGATGAACTCAAAAAGGCAGAAGTTGAAGATTTAGTGATTTGCGGTGCCATGAGTCATATGTGCATTGATGCCACAACTCGTGCTGCTGCTGATTTAGGTTTCAACTGTGTTGTTGTGCATGATGCCTGTGCTACTAAAGACTTACAGTTTGGCGATAAGACCATTAACGCTGAAGATGTACAAGGCGCATTTATGAATGCTTTGGGTTTTGCCTATGCAAATGTTGTTAAAGTCTCCGAATTTAAGGAGCGTTTACCAAAAAATCATTAGACTTCTTACAAAAGTCGGAATAGGGGATAGGAATCAGAAAAATAATTTGGCAAGAGGTCTATTGAATATAATTGACCCACTTCTACGGATGAATCTCCTGGGATGAAGCTCTATTTTCTGTAAATGCTTTTAACTTACTCCTTTCTAAGAAGATAGACTATCTTCTTGAGCGCAATCACTGCTCTAGGAGATTAGTTTCTCCTAGGGTGAACGAAATTTTGCGTGGGATTTGATTTCTCCGCGTCTGGAGCGTCTGGAGCGTCTGCTTAATTATTTCCCCACAGCTTTTTTCGCTCACCCTTTCTCCTAGGGGCGCACTGTGATGTGCGCCTTAGACCTCACGGTCTTATCATTAGGCTACAGCTGCTGGAACTACTTCTTCATAGGGTTGAAAGAGACTTTTTTTCGCTCCACAAATTGGGCATTGCCAATCATCAGGAATATCCTCAAAGGGAGTGCCCGGCGCAATACCAGAGTCAGGATCTCCTGCGATTGGATCGTAGATCATTGAACACTGACGGCAAATCCACTTACGTGTAGTTGCCTCTGTACCAGCAGCCTTTGGTGCTGGAGTAACACCGTCTAGAGCTTTGAGAGCTTCGGTGTAACGATCAGCATGGTGGTTTTCAATATGGGTAAGCAAGCCAAAGTTCCGGGCAGCTTGGCGGAATATTTGGGCATGCTCCTCTGATTCAGCTTGCTGTTGCTCAAATTCGGTAACGGCTGCACCATCGCGGTCTGCACGAGCTTGCTCGGCAAATCCGGGGTACATTGTAGTATATTCGTAGGTCTCTCCTTCAATAGCTAACTCTAGACATCGAGAGATGATCGCTTTTTTCTCATCATCGCTGAGAGCAGAGGGTTCTTTGACAACCAATTCTGGATGTATTAGACGGAAATGAGCGAAGGCATGCTCTGTTTCCTGGTTAGCAGTCTCACGGAATAGTTTAGCCAAATCGCTCATCCCTAGTTGGCGAGCAACATCAGCAAAGAACAAGTACTTGCGGTTAGCCATCGATTCCCCACCGAAGGCATCGGCAAGATTTTTAGCAGTGTTAGCTTTTGAAAGATCCATTGCTCGATTACTTAATCTATCGACTATATATCGACGGTATGCACAATCATTACGTTAGTGTTCTCTTGTCAGTAAGGGGAGAATATTAGGTTTTGCCCCCGCAAGAGACTGCCTATAGGTAGAGGTGAACTACCTGGTCTATATAGAGCTTATTTTGCTACCCTCAGAAGGATCTTAGCAAGTCAAGATAGAGATGTTAAAAAAAAACTTAATTTTTTCAGCCTGTATTACAGCAATTTCAGACATCCTCTATAATTTAATCCCGCCTAGAGCTCGTGATCCTTATGGAAACACCAGAAGTGAATTTACACTTTTGGGTAACTTTGGGTAAGCATTATGTAACGGTCAAATACTCTACTAACTCACAAAAACCCTCACCTTCAGCTGCCCTAGTAACATAAGCTGGTTGATGAACCAACTCATCTGCGTAATCGAGAATATTAGCAACCCCAACAGAAAGGGGAAACACTTCCCTATTGAAAAGACTCGCGTCATTGGGGCTATCGCCAACAGTGATAACCTGCTCAGGTAAGCACTGGGGAAAATAGTCCTGCAATACCTTGAGCAAACCAACAGCCTTATCCTGAGATGCTGGTTTAATATGACATTGTACAGAAGAGTAGGTAAAACCCCAACCCAGGTTACTACACATAGTCTGCAAGCGTTCGAGTTGGCTTAAGGTTAGCTGATGATTTTCAAAGGTCCAGTCAGTAAGGCGAAAGCGATTGTCAGTTGACTCTTGAATTTGAGGAAATTCTTTCTGGAGATGCTGGTAAACTTGGGTCAGTTCTTGCCTGTGTTTTCCTAAGTCAGAAATTGGCGTGATCGCTACAGGTAAGCCACCCCCAGCGTGGTAGAATAAACCCCCATTTTCAGCGATCGCCCCTGCTACTGGCAAGTAAGTTGCCAGTGCATTTACCCAACCTGCTGAGCGACCTGTGACAATTAATACCAGGATATCTGCCGCTCTTAAATCCTCAAAGGCTTGCAGCAAAGTAGCACTAAACTTGCCCTGCTGCGTCAGCGTCCCATCCATATCGGTGGCAATTAGGAGGGCGTTTTTTAGCAAATTGTTGCTTTGTTCCGGCTCAATTGTTGAAAAAGCCATAAATTAATTTTTAATCAAAGATTAAGGAAATATTCTTACAATTTGCCATGGCAACACTCTCACCAGACCAGCGCAATTATTACTACCTTATAGAAGCTCAACGAGCTGGCATTCACAAGCCAATTCTGGCAGCCCTCTATGAAGTCCATTCCTCAACTGCTCTCGGAGATGACGAGACTGGTTTAGGTATTTCCCCTGCCAATCGGATTTCCCTAAACCAGGTCAATACTTTCATTGAGCAAGTTCAGTATGGGGCAAATGTCATCCGCGCTTTTACCGACAGTTTAATTGCTCAGGGCTGGGAAGGGAGTGATTTGTGGGATGCCCAGCAGGGTCATTATACAGAAAAATTTCTAGAGCGCCTTGCTAGTGGCTATGTACCAACAGCAAGTGAACCAACAATACCCCGTTTAGAAGCCTCTAATTACGAACAACTAAAACAAGCTTACCTAAGTGACATCGAAACTGACTTCGATACCACAGCCAAACCTCAAAATTTAGCCTATCTGGATCAAGCCCTGCTATCTTTGGTAGATCGAATTCCTAATTATTATGCAGGATTACCTCACCAACGGGATTCCCTACTAGAGGTAGTACGCCTATGGCGGGAGTTGGATAGCCGTGAAGCTGTGATTGCTTCGTTGGTTCCCGAAAATGTCGAAGCTGCCAGTGAAGATGAATCTCTTTTGGATCTCCCCCTTAAACAATTTGTCAAGCGGATTTCTGCTAATTATGGTGGATTTCCCCATCAGCGAGAAGCCCTGCTGCGCATGACTCAACTATGGCGTAAACTTAGGTCTCGCCAGGAAGCAATCACCTCCCTTAAAGAAAATACCTCTCCAGAGGATAACCTCGAGAGTATCGATCCAGCTCTGATTGCCTTTGTCGGTCGTATTCCCCAGTACTATAAAGGACAAGGTCGTCAGCGCAGTGCAATCACTGAAGGGTTTCGACTCTGGCACAAGCTTGATTCCCGCGCTAAAGCCCTCTCTAGAATGGGGATTAGTTACGAACAGCTCAAGGCTAGTACTCAAGATCAAGAGGTTAAAGTAAATCTAGCTAATCAGCTAGACCGAGAACTCTTGAGCTTTGTGCGCAATCTAGCAGGAACCTATAAAGAACTCGATCACCAACGGGAAGCTTTAATCCGCCTTGTGCAACTCTGGCGCGGTTTACCCACTAGAAATCAGGCAGTGCAATCTTTAATTGAGGATCAAAAACGTCTAGATAAAGCCCGTCGCGATACCCAAGAGGCAGCTCCTAAGCCTGTGCCTGTAGCGCCTGTAGTTACTAGCCGCCGCCCTCAACGCTGGACACCACGCAATATTCAACTGTGGGCTGCCATTATTGAAGATGGTAACTTTACCTGGGCAGAAGCAACCCGTGGTGGCACGCGCATGCCACCAAATCAGGATACGGTTGATGCAATTGTACGCATCGCTAAGTTAGCACAGAGGGCGCGCGATCGCATTGGCAGACCTTTTATCATTACTAGTTGGTATCGCCCTCCTCATATTAATCGTGCTGTTGGAGGTGCCAGCCGCAGTCGCCACATTGTTGGAGATGCGATCGACTTTCTATGTGAGGGTATTAGCGGCAATCAACTCTATTGGTCTCTTGACCCCTGGTGGCCTGGTGGTTTAGGTCGCTATCGGAAATTCCCTAACCTCTGTCACCTTGATGCACGTAACCATCGAGCACGCTGGCAACACTAAGCTTTGAGATTCTCACCTATACCAGTGCGCGCTGGTATGTTTACAAATTCAGGTAAAGAACAATTGCTAAAACTTTTGTTTGATAAGTTTTTCCATTCCCTGTTCCCTGTTCCCAGTGCGCAGCGCTATACCTTAAGGAAAGGCTCTCTTGAGCGAGAATTCGGATAAAATCTGGGGAAGTGGCATTTAATTAATTATTAAATGCTTAAGTGGCATGATAGAACACCCTTAATCTTTTAATACGTAGCTTCCCCTACCTAGATCGATCAGTTTCTGGGCAATGACGCTCATGAGTAAAATCTGTTGCTGGTAGGGAATTCTAGTAAATAGACCTTCAGTTCTATCCCTTATTTAATTATGTCGAGTTCTCTCGTCACTGCAGAATCTGCTTTGGCTCAAGCTTCTACGCAATTGCAACCTTCCTCTTCGCCTCCACCACTAAGAACCCTAGAATCTCAATCCTCTGGAGAAACCTGGATGTTTGTCTGTGTGGGATTAAGCTTACTGCTTATTGGTTTGAGCATACATTACAAGGTAAAACTCAACTCGATGGCTAAAAAATTCAAATTTGAGCAGTTCAAATCCAGAGAAATTCAGAAAAAGTTAAAGTTAGCTCTCCAAACTATCCGGAAAATGGAAGGAAATCCGGATTTAATTCACTCGCGAGAATTCAATTTAGATTACCTCAGAATGCGAATGGCAGAAGAGGTGTTTCATTTTGCAGTGGTTAACCAAATTAAAATCAGGGTCAAACAGTTAATTAGTATTGCACTTCGACCTACTCAGGCAACTACTAGTTCAATTGGTATTGCTACTACCTCAGGGCGTCGAGTCAATCAAATCTTTGATGTCATGTACGAAACGGAAAGGGGAGGTAAGCGTAAAATGGGAGTGCTTTTCCGCATTCAAGTCAAATTAACCAAGCTACCTACTCAGGCTACCTCGGCGACTATTAGTCAGATTATTGACTGTATTGAGCATTTTCTCAATCCAGATGACGAGAGTTGGCAACCGACAATTCAAGGGCGCATTGTTTCTATCAGTTGGGATCAAAAAGCAAAGCCTACACCCTTACTGGTACTACAGCAATCGAGTGAGGGTGTGAATGTTACTTTTAGAAGCAGGCGCAGGAAAATCTAACTATATCAAGACAATATAGCAATTCCCTTTTAAGTGAGATACATTTAATCTTCTTACTTATTCCCTATTACTTGTTACTTAAAATCTAGGGCTTTGTAACTCATTCAATTAAGAACTGCTATGGGATTAAACTACTAGAAATAAGACTAAATCTGGGGCTTCATTGAGGTGTTGGCAAGTCAAATAACACCGATTTCATGTAAGATTGGGCCCATTCAGGACCAAAGGCTTTTTCTAGTACCCGACGGGTTTTGTCATTCTTTTGCTGCTTGAGGCAATAGTAACTTTGACCACTAATGATTTCTGCTTGTTGTTCTATAGATACTGGTGAGGCACCAACAGCATAGGTGCAGTGAATTGCTAAGAACGCCTCAACTTGAGAGAGAAACTGAGCTTCTTCTTCTGGACTAACTGGTCTAATAAATAGGCAAAATTCTGAAAAAATATCTGCCCAAGGGGGAAGGGCGCGGGGCTGAGAAAAGTGAAGTTTTGGTAATTTTGATAAGGTTTGCTGATAATAGTCTGGTAAGAGGCGCGATCGATTCACAGGAGAAAGGTCAACGATCGCAGCAGACATTTGTTCCCTTCCCCCCACTAAATCGCAGCCCAAGATCGGCAGAGCATATTCTGGGCGGGGAAACATTACACAGTGTAGAATATCCAGGTTTTTGCCTATTTTTGCTAGTTCTAAGTGGATTTTACGAAACTGAGGTGTTTGATAGCAGCGATTTTCAATTGTGAGTCTTTCTCCTTCTAAGCGTCCTTCGACATAACCCAACTCAGTAGGTAAGTGATAAGGTGAGAGGTCTAGGTAACGCTGCCAGAGAGATTCCATTGAGTCAGCTAGTTGGCGAATTAGAGGCTGTTGTTGTTCTCTTAGGGAGGAAATTGAGGTGGTTGACATGGGAAAAAGTTGTCAAGTGATACTCTTTTGTCTTAAACTACCTTCTAGGCTTGCCTCTGTGTAGAGGTCAGTAAGTAGGACTAGAGTCAGTCTACAACTTGTGCGGCGGCGATCGCTTGACTACTAGTCAACCGTAAATAAAGATAATATTCTCTCCAACAGAGCTACAAAAGCAGCAGAGTATGCATAGGCGAGGGGACTGACGATGAGTTTATAATATCCTGAGACTTTTTCCGGCGGAATATACCAGTTATTTGCCTTTAAAATGGTTGTGAGGGTAACCAGTTTTTGCGAGGAGAGTTTCTATGTTTGGTTTGGGATGGCCGGAAGTTATTGTAATTGCGATTATTGGTTTAGTGATTTTCGGTCCCAAGAAGATCCCAGAAATGGGCAGTGCTTTAGGAAAAACTCTCAGAGGCTTCAAGAATGAGATTAATAACCCAACCTCTGAACAGGAGGAGCAGCTAATAGATAGCGAAAAACCTGCTAAAACCTGCTCAAACTGTAGAAACTCGAAGGGACAAATTATGGTAACAAAAAATCAAGTCAATTAGTCTAAAATAGAGTGGATTATAGGGGGATAAAATGTACGCCATTAAGGTTGAACTCAAATTGAATAATAAAGAGAGAACCAAGATGGCTCAACAGGCGGGCTTCTCCCGGTTCGTCTACAATCACGGTCTTTCTTTAATGCAGCAATTAGACCACAAAGAGTACAAAGGCGGCTCTGGTAAAAAGATTAACGAAATCAAAAAGATTTTCACTGGTTTTACCAAAAAACAGCCAG
>JAAHGS010000023.1 GCA_010692645.1 Symploca sp. SIO2E9 | reverse complement strand
TTTGTGGTAAGATACTTTTGGTCGTTGACCCACCCAGACAACGGGGACAGACAGCCTAACAGATCGAAGTTCGTAATTTTTGGCGACGGCGCAGAAAAGTTGGCAGACTGGGATAAGCTGACAGGGCAATGGAAAGTCCACCCCTGAAAGACGCAAAGTGAATAGATTTTTTCGATACATAACCGTACCGCAGGGCTTGCGGAATCGGGACTCTTGGTGGAGTCGAATGTCTGTGGACGTATCGATGTCGGGGGCATAGTTTGAAGATTGTGTCTAGATATGTACGATTGAAGCAGAAAAACCTAATCGTGAGGCTAGGAATCCCGCGAAACACGCGCTGGGAGGATGTCAACTTGAAGAAGGTATTAGATTTAATTTGTGTATTCAAATAAGAGGAGGGAAGGCGGAGACAGAGAGTTATCTGTATAGAGAGCAACTTGGTATGAAAAGTCCTTAAGAAATCACGTAAGCTTTGCCCTGTTGAATGCCCTTCGACTTTATCCTATGAAAGTTGAGGCACGGGGAGGCTAATAAAATCATGGGACATCTCGCACTGCTGAGTGTGTCTGACAAGACGGGGGTAGTGGAGTTTGCCCGTCAGCTAGTTGAGGAATTTGATTTTGATTTAATCAGCAGTGGTGGAACTGCCAAAGCTCTGCAAGATGCTGATTTGCCGGTAATGAAGGTTTCTGATTACACCGGTTTTCCTGAGATTCTGGGAGGGAGAGTCAAAACCTTGCATCCTCGGATTCACGGCGGCATTCTAGGACGTCGGGACTTGCCACAGGATCTTAGCGAGATGGAGCAACACCAGATTCGACCAATTGATTTGGTTGTGGTTAATCTTTATCCCTTTGAACAAACAATTAGTCGCCCAGATGCAACTGAAGAGGAAGCAATTGAGCAAATTGATATAGGTGGTCCTACCCTACTGAGAGCAGCTGCCAAAAATTATGCTCATCTAACTGTACTGTGCCAACCAGCTTACTATCAAGACTACCTGCGGGAAATACGACAGAATGAGGGGCAAGCCCCTTTGAATTTCCGCAGAATATGTGCCCAGAGAGCATTTTGGCACACTGCTGCCTATGACCGAGCAATTGCTACCTACCTCAGCGACGATTCTTTACTAACAACTATTCCAGGACAACCTCTACCACCTCCACAATTTGCCCTTTCAGGACAGCGATTGCAAGTGCTGCGCTACGGGGAAAATCCCCATCAATCGGCAGCCTGGTATCAAGTTGGGGCTTTACCAACTGGCTGGGCGGGAGCATCAATTCTGCAAGGAAAAGAACTAAGTTACAACAATTTGGTAGATTTAGAAGCTGCACGCCGGATTATTGCTGAATTTACATATAGCCCTGCCGCCGCAATTCTTAAACATACCAATCCCTGTGGCGTGGCTTTGGGAGAGACGCTCTCCCAAGCTTATCAAAGAGCTTTCCAAGCTGATTCTGTTTCTGCCTTTGGGGGAATTGTGGCTTTGAATCAGCCTATAGATGCCCCCACAGCCACCGAACTTACCAAGACATTTTTAGAATGCGTGGTTGCACCCGCGTGTGAAGCAGATGCTCAAGCAATTCTCGCGGAGAAATCGAAGGTTCGCATCTTAATTTTACCGGATTTAAGCAGTGGACCTCAACAGACTCTCAAGGCGATCGCTGGTGGTTTTTTATTACAAGCTGCTGATAATATAGTTGAAATCCCAGAGGAGTGGCGAGTAGCAACCCAAAAACAACCAACTCCAGAGCAATTATCCCAATTACTCTTTGCCTGGAAGGTTGTCAAGCACGTCAAATCAAATGCAATTATCATCACACGTACTCATACTACTTTGGGAGTTGGTGCTGGTCAAATGAATCGTGTCGGTGCTGTCAAAATTGCTTTGGAACAAGCTGGGGACCAAGCAAAAGGCGGTATTCTTGCCAGTGATGGCTTTTTTCCCTTTGATGACTCAGTAAGGGCAGCAGCTGAAGCTGGTATTGAGGCAATCGTACAGCCTGGTGGCAGTTTACGTGATAAAGACTCAATTAAAGCGGCTGATGAGTTGGGTTTGGTGATGGTTTTTACTGGTGTCCGTCACTTCTTGCATTAATTTATACTCTCTAAAGTTTTCTCGCTGATTGCCGTCTATTCTCAAGACGGCTAAAGATTTACCCTGTTTATTGCTAAACTGATTAGTTTTTTCTACAAATAGAAAGCATGAGCGATTCAAGTCAAACGATCATAACTCGAATCACTCACAATGAAGAGATCAAAACTTAATTCTTAATTGCTGAACTCCTTTGAAAACAGATATTTGTCATTCTTCGCTAAGAATTTTAGGCACTCTAAAGTAGTCTCCATCAGGATCAGGAGCTTCCTTAAGAATAGCTTCTCGATCAGGGTAAGGTTTTAAATTATCTGGTCTAGTCACATTACTAACATCAATCGCCCGTGTAGTTGGCGGTACATTCTCAGTGTCTAATTCACTTAGCTGTTGAAAATATTCCAGAATGCTACTCAGCTGACCTGCAAATTGCTCTTCTTCTCCATCCGTCATTTCTAAACGTGCGAGATTAGCAACCTTGTGCACTTGTTCGGGGTTAATTAGAGAATTATTCATTGATTATTGGTTATTGATTATTGGTCATTACTTAGAAGTCATTGTTCATTTATAAATCACAAATAAACAATGACTTCTAACTAAATTAGAAATAGACATCCATCCCTGAACGACCAGTAGTTTTAAGCCAGTTTTGTGCCTCAATATAGTTATTAGGAGCTAGACGAATCGCTCGCTTCCAATATTCAGCAGCTTTACCATAAAACTCTTCAGCAGCATTTTCATTGCCAGCTTCTTTAGCCTGCTCACCTTGATAGTGGTAAATAACAGCAATATTGTTCAGTGCTTGAGGCATACGAGGATTGAGTCCAAGCGCCTGCTCATAGCAATCTAAAGCTTTCTCATGCTCACCGTTACTAGCGTGAATTAGCCCCATGTTGTAGAGAACGAAACTACGGTCATAGGGGTCTTCTTCTAACCTTAAGGCTTCCCTGTAATTATCCATAGCTTCAGCATATTCGCCATCTGCTTGCGCCGACATGCCGTCTCGGTAGTAGACAAAGGCTTCTTTAGCTTTTTTATTGGCAGGCAGAATTTTTAGAATGATATCCGCCATCACCGTGAAGCTTTTATCAATGAAGTTATCGTTCCGTTGAGTTCGTGGCATAGTTGCTTCTTAATTTTCCCTGCTAGTAATTCATCGTAACTTTTCTGGGATGCTCCAAACATGTTTAGATCAAGATGCCCAAATCTCAAACATTATCGATGGTTGCCATATTCTGGGTAGGTCTTGATAGTAACTCTCTGTGGTCAGATTTTCACATCTTTCCTAGAGAGGAAAGAGAATTTCTATCGATGCAGTTAGAATTAAAGCCGATTCTGAAGATTGTAGAGCCTACCACAAGATTGACTAGGGCTTAACTCTCGATATTGGGGATGCATCACACCTAGACAGATTACACCTATACATAACTGAGTACGTTGACCATCCCTATTGTCAGAGAAAGCCAATGCAACTTAGAAATGCCAGCTTTTTGAGAGCTTCATGCCGCACCCTCATTAGTGGGGCGTTTTTTTTACTTGCTCTGAGTAGTTGCACTCAACCAACTTCAATTGTAGCGTTCGAGTCTCCTTCTCCCTTAACAGACCGTGCGATGGAACTTACAGCTCTCGCCTCTTTCCCCGTCAGTGCAACCATTTGGTCTGGTGGATTTAACACTACTGACTGGTCCAAATCTTGGGATGCAAAAATTAGAGGTGATTGGGGTTTAGAAAATACTGAAGTTATCACTGACCCTACTAACAAATTTTCTCAAGTACTGCGGGTAAAATATCCAGCCGGTTCTGTTAGCCCTGCTGTTTTCCGGAAATACAATGCTCCTTTTGGTGGCGCTGGGTTTCACGCTAATTTAGATATGAAACCCCAAAATTCCCTGCGCTTGGGCTACTATGTTCGCTTCTCTGAAAACTTTGACTTTGTAAAAGGCGGTAAGTTGCCGGGACTATTTGGCGGCAGGGTTACTAGTGGTGGCAAGATTCCCGACGGTACTAATGGTTTCTCCACCCGCTTTATGTGGAGAAAGGATGGAGAGGGAGAAGTTTTTGCCTACCTCCCCAATAGTTCTAATTTTGGTACTTCAATTGGCAGAGGTAGTTGGCGCTTTCAACCGGGAAAGTGGCACCATATAGAACAAGAGGTAATTCTAAATGATCCAGGCAGAGAAAATGGTCGAATTCGAGTTTGGCTAGATGGTGAACAAGTCCTTGATCAGGAAGATGTGAATTTCCGAAGTACTAGTGAACTTAAAATTGAGGGCATATTCTTCTCGACTTTTTTCGGTGGTGGGGATAAATCTTGGGCAACACCTAAAGATGTGTATATTGACTTTGCCGATTTCTCTGTAATGAGTGTGAACTAATCTCAAGTCCGATGGCATCGTGATTGTATATTGTGAGTGTGAGGAGTAATTGCCATCGCTTTGCATCGTCTCAAGCTAACTGCAAAGTCTAGGGAAAGGTCAACAACTGTGTACTCGAATGTATACTCGAAAATGATGTTCTCCCCTCATAACCCTTCGGGTATAGAAAAAGTTTTTCCAGGAAAATCAGCAGGCTGGGTAAGCTCAAGTGCAATCTTAACTATCACTTTTGTTGCCTTGGATACCCTGTGATCAAACTACCAGGAGCCATTGGTTTTAACCAATGGCTAACTCTCGCTCAAAGTTGTTTTTCGGTTGAAGGGAGTGACACAGGTTCGTGCCACGGCCCCTCATCTGGTGTAGGAGATATCACAATTTAACCGTTACTGTCTTCACCTCAGTGTACTGCTGCAAGCCATACTCGCCCAGTTCACGACCAATCCCAGATTGCTTGAACCCACCAAAGGGAGCAGCAGCATCAAAGACATCGAAACAGTTTACCCAGACAGTACCAGCACGAACACTGTTTGCGATCGCATGGGCTTTGCCAATATCCTTGGTCCACACTGCAGCTGCTAAACCATACATGGTTGCGTTCGCCCGTTCAATTACCTCATCAATATCTTTGAACTTAATAATGCTCATTACCGGACCAAAGATTTCCTCTTGGGCAATCTTCATCTCGTCCTTAACATCAACAAAAACAGTTGGTTTGATAAAGTAGCCACGATCACCCACTTGAGAGCCACCGCACAGCATCTGTGCACCTTCCCGCACACCAGACTCTATGTAACCCATCACCCGATTAAACTGCTCTTGATCTACCTGAGGTCCCTGTTGTGTCTGCTCATTAAACGGGTCACCTACAATTCGATTCTGCGCACGTTCAATACTCTTGGCAACAAATTCGTCATAGCACTTCTCTTCCACAAACAACCGTGAACCAGCGCAGCAGCATTGTCCTTGATTAAAGAAAAGGGCATCATGAGAACCGTCAAGCGCCTGATCCATATCAGCATCAGCAAAGACAATGTTGGGACTCTTGCCTCCTAATTCCAGGGTAACGCGCTTGAGGTTGCTTTTGGCAGCAGCTTCCATAATCAGGTGTCCGACTTCAGTAGAACCAGTAAAAGCTACTTTGTCAATACCCATGTGATGTGAGATTGCTGCTCCAGCAGTTGGTCCATAACCTGAGAGAATATTTACCACACCGGGAGGGAAACCAGCTTCCAGAATCAGTTCACCAACCCGCAGTGCTGATAAGGGAGTCTGTTCAGCTGTTTTGAGAACTACCGTGTTGCCAGCTGCTAGGGCTGGTCCTAACTTCCAAGCTTGCATCAGCAGCGGGAAGTTCCAAGGGATAATCTGACCAACTACGCCCACTGGCTCATGGCGAGTGTAGCAGAAGTAAGGACCATTAATAGGGATAGTTTTGCCCTGAATTTTGTCAGCCCAGCCTGCGTAGTAGCGATAGCAGGCAATAACCAAAGGCAAATCTGCATTTAGAGAATCGTTGAGGGGCTTGCCATTGTCGAGAGTTTCTAGCCGCGCTAGTTCCTCAATATTTTGCTCAATTAGATCAGCTAGCTTGTAGAGCAAATCTCCGCGTTTAGTGGCAGACATTTGCCGCCAGTCTCCACTGTTAAAAGCTTTGCGGGCAGCGGCGACTGCCAGATCAACATCGGCGGCATCTGCTTCAGCAATATCGCAGATTACCTCTCCAGTAGAAGGATTGATGGTCTCGAATCGTTTCCCAGAAACGCTATTCACCCATTCGTTATTGATTAGCAGCTGAGTAGGCCCAACTTTAGCCTTTTGTTCTGGTACGGAGGCAGTCACCATAACAATTCTCCTGATCGTTTAAATTAACACCAGACTTTTAATTGTCAATATTAAATTAAACCTTTAGCTCAGAAATCATAAAGTCTTAATATAGTAATCTTAATTCTTATCTATGCCGTCAGTGCTTTCCGAAAAATTATCTTATCATCGCCGGCTCTGTAAAATTCACGGATTCGCGCTTCCTCATCGTACCCGTGCTTGCGGTAGAACGCCCGCGTATGCTCGAAATTTGGCAGTCCAGAAGTTTCCACCAGTAGCAGGCGCTCACCTCGTGCCGTCAAGGTTTGTTCCACGTAGTGCAATAGTTTTGTTCCAATTCCTTTTCCCTGATAGTCGGGGTGAACAGCAATAAAGTAGAGGTTCCAGGTTCCATTGGCATAGGGCTCTGGGGCGTAGTACGCGACTCCCACTAGTCCGTCATTATCGTAGGTGATCCAGAAGTGTTCGCTACCAAGGTTGCCGTCGAAGTATTGTGCCAACATACTGCCAAGTTCCTGAAGCTCTTGCGCTGTAAATAGACCAATAGCGTCAGCAATAGCCATTAGAGCTTCCTTGTCATTAGGCATGGCAGGTCGAATCATGAGCAACTTCTGTAATCTGAGCTTATGCTTAGGCTTACGGGAAAATAAGGATTTTAAGCCTCTAGATGCTATGGGTGAACGAAAAAAAGAGTGGGGGAACAAGTAAGCAGACGCTCCAGACGCTCCAGACGCGGAGAAATCAAATGCCACCCAAAATTTCGTTCACCCCCAAATCAAGCAATCGTTACTTCCTCAGACAAGTAAACATCTTGAATCATGTGGAACAATTTTACACCTTCCTCAAGAGGTCTTTGGAAAGTCTTACGACCCGAAATCAATCCGCAGCCACCAGCACGTTTATTAATCACAGCAGTGCGAATAGCTTCAGCAAAGTCATTTTTGCCTGAGGCACCACCGGAATTAATCAAACCAGCACGACCAGCATAGCAGTTAAGCACCTGATAGCGGGTAAGATCAATCGGGTGATCGCTACTTAATTGAGAGTAAACTCGTTCGTTAGTTCTGCCATATTTGTTACCAGTGGCTTTAGCAACTGCCCCATAGCCGTTATTACATTCGGGCAGTTTTTGCTTAATAATATCGGCTTCGATGGTAACCCCTAAGTGATTGGCTTGACCAGTGAGGTCAGCGGCAAGGTGATAGTCTTTATCTTGTTTAAAAACATTATTGCGGAGATAGCACCAGAGAATAGTTGCCATACCAAGTTTGTGGGCGTGGGCAAAGGCACAACTCACTTCCTGAATTTGGCGTGTAGAGTACTCCGAACCAAAGTAAATTGTAGCTCCCACAGCGACAGCCCCTAAGTTCCAGGCTTGCTCGACATCAGCAAACATTACCTGATCAGATTGATTCGGGTAAGTCAGCAATTCATTGTGGTTGAGTTTGACAATTAAAGGGATGCGGTGGGCATACTTGCGAGAAACCATGCCCAAAACACCTAAGGTGGTAGCAACAGCATTGCAACCGCCTTCGAGGGCAAGTTTAATGATATTTTCAGGATCAAAGTAGGCAGGGTTGGGAGCAAAGGAAGCAGCTGCCGAGTGTTCTATCCCTTGGTCTACTGGGAGAATAGAGAGATAGCCAGTGTTGGTAAGGCGTCCAGTCGAGTACAACTGCTGTAGACTGCGCAGCACTTGCGGTGAGCGATCGCTATTAGTGAAAATACGTTCAACCCAGTCAGGACCTGGTAGATGCAATAGCTCTTTGGAAACTTTAGCCTGGTAGGTGAGCAAGCTTTCTGCTTCTTCTCCCAACCAGGATTGAATAGATTGAGGTGCCGATAGTGTAGCGGTCATATCGCTTTTCCTCAGACTTCTAATACTAGATTGATCATACTTAACTGTAATCAAGCTAAAACTCAGTCATCGATCCTGACTTCAACTTGACTGAGTTGAGTTTTATAGCAGTTTTCACACTTTATGAAGTACAACGCCTCTTAGTTATCAGATAAAAGTCAGCCCAGAAGAATAATGTCTCCCCGAGCCATCCCCCCCTCTCCCCCTCTCCCCCTCTCCCCATCTCCGCGTCTGGAGCGTCTCCCCATCCCCCCCTCTCCCCCTCTCCCCATCTCCGCGTCTGGAGCGTCTCCCCATCCCCCCCTCTCCCCATCTCCGCGTCTGGAGCGTCTCCCCATCCCCCCTCTCCCCCTCTCCCTTCAACAAGGTGTACCTCACTCAATTGAAAAGCGCTATAAGTTTCGTCGTTTGAGTACAGAAGCCACGCCCAAAGCACCGAAGGCAAATAAACCCAAAACAGAAGTTGGTTCAGGAACACTAGCAGGAGGTTGAGGCTCCAGAGCATTTAAGGCTAAGTCTCCAACTAGCCGGTGAGCTGTAGTTGTCGGATGCAGGTCATCCCAAAAGAAAAACTGTTTTTGTACTTCTGGGTTAGCGACACATTCAAGGTTATTTAAGCAAGTTTCAGTTACATTTGTGAAACCAAGTTGTCCTTGTAAGGCTTCATTAACTAGGGAGTTTATATCAAGAGATATGAAGTTGATATCGGCATCTAAACTCTGACCCAAATTTTCCAGTTGCTGATTATGTGTTGTAGTTAAATCATTGAGATCTTCAGCAAGTGGGGTATTAAAAGTGCGGGGAATTTTTCCCAAATCTGGCAAATTAACAAACATGATATTTTTAGCACCGATTTCCACTAGTGAATCCAAAGCACTCGATAAATTGTTGATTGTCTGGTCAGTTGTCTCCAAAGGTGTAAAAGTAGTACTGTCAGTGGGCAGATAATCATTGGCACCAGCCCAGACAATATAGAGCGCATTGGGATCAGCCAACTGATTGGGGGACACGAGACTCTCAAATAAGGCAATCTGTTGCTGTAATCCTGGTAACTCAAGAGCGCCAGTGTTATCAATGCCTGTGGTAGCTCCTCCAAAAGCAAAGTTTATGCCTTGGGTAGGAATAACACCGGAAGCAAGGTTAGTTGAGCCAATGGGATTTAATCCTAAATCCTCTGCCAGATAATCGATCCAATTTGGGCCATTGGAAAAACGCCCGTCAAAGTAGGGAGGTGGAGGAAAGCCGCTCCCAGTTGCTTCGAGAGTAACATTGAAAACATTTCCCTGATCGGAAATACTGTCTCCAAAGACATACATTCCACTAAATGATAATGTCGATGCCGTTGCTCTGAGTGGCAATAAGAAAGAGAAAAGAAATAACCCTGTCGTGACAATTTGTTTCTTCATGGTAGTTTTATCTCACACTATTTTTGACTAATTCTCCACCCTGAGATACATGACAAGTCTCAAGTAAAGGTGAAATATCTAAATTTACTTGTTCCTTTTTTCCTCACATCACCAATATGTTCACGAATCAAATAGACTGTCTTAAAAAAATAAGTATGCTTGTTTTTGAGCTTACGGTTGCGATTAATTTTATATTTTTTTCACTACAGGATTGCAAGTAAAGTTCTAAAAATTTACACTATCTTTGCAAACCTATGAAGTTCTCTTAAAGAAAGATGCTAAACTAGGAAACAATAACTCTGGGACAGCTATGTTGGCAACTCTCTTGGCTCACAAACTTTCGCAGGGCGATCCTTTGTAACCCTTTTGTGATCCAAAAAAAGGCGATGAGAGGAAAAGGGGCATCTCTAAACTGAAATAGGCAATGCAGAAAGTGTCACATACACCTTGCCATCTCTAGCCGGACGTGACAGCTTAGGCATAGAAAGTAATCAAGGGTGTTGTCAATCGTACTTTAGAGAGAAAGTTCTTGGCATGAGATGACATGATTAGCCTACACTGCTTAAAATAGCTGGAAAACAAAGAGTAGGGAGGTAGATTTTCATCCTTTGTTATGCACTGGTACATGCTTTCTCTGACTTGGTATAAAATTCCGGTGCTACCGGAGTCTGGATGACAAACTCTTGAAAACAGCCTTAACACCCCTCTGGTGAGTAGTCAGAATCAGAATTCTCTCAACACTCTAATCCGGGCAATTAGTAGGTCTGGTCGAAATTTTTCATTAATTTTGGCGCGTTGCAACTATGGGGGGTTACGAGAGCAAATCGCACAGCAATTGCAAGAGGAATGTCCCGTTGAGATTAAATCTCTGGTTTTAAAGTACTCAATCGGGACACTCTACAGTACAATTGCCGCAGAACTTGGTCAGGAAGAGCCTACTGCCTTGATGGTGTTTGGCTTGGAATCAGTCATTGCTCTCGAGCAAGTACTCAGGGCAACCAATCAAATGCGGGAGGAGTTTCGCAAATTTTCCTTTCCCCTAGTATTTTGGGTTAATGATCAAATTTTGCAAAAGTTGATTCGTTTGGTACCAGACTTCGAAGGTTGGGCAACCACTGTCGAGTTTCAACTTACTACTGAGGAATTAGTAAATTTTATCAAGCAAACTACAGATCAAGTCTTTGCCCAAGTTTTAGACCCAAATGCCAGCATTTTTCTCGATAATGCGGTTCTCAATCTCAATATTGTTTCTCCAATTTACCGAGAAATAGAATCAGCCCAAGCCCAACTAAAGCGTCAGGGGATTAGTTTAGATCCAGAATTAGAAGCGAGTTTAGAATTTGTCCTTGGTCGTCATGCTAATGATTCCCTCGAAACATCACAGCAACATTATCAGCGCTCTTTAGAACTTTGGCAGCAAACCAAGAACACAGAGCGTTACGGTTGCTTACTCTTCTATTTAGGTTTGTGGTGGCGTACATACCTTTTAGAGCATCGAGACCATTCTTACCGCGCTTACCTTCAAGCCAAGGATAATTTTCAGCAAGCTGTTTGGGTATTGGAGCATGCCAAGCGTCTGGATCTAGTTGGCAAATTTATCAACGCCTTGTGTGATTCCCTACAGCGTCTGAGGTATTGGGATGAGTTAGAGGAAGTTGCTAAAAAAGCCTTAGCACTTCACCAGCAAGGGCTGCAGCTATTCAGATTAGCAAGAGCTTACGGCTTTTTAGCTGAGGTAGCGCTGGCAAAATCGGACTTTAGCGGGGCAAAAGCCTATGCTCAACTAGCACTATTTCTACTAGCCAATGCCCAAGACGAGAACCCTACTCCAGTCTCTGCAGAGGAGATTGCCAATTTAGACGGGGAGATGTCTTTGCATCAGGGTTGGTATTTATTCTCCCTAGCTAAAGCCCAATCTTCATTAGGAAAACTTACTGAATCAGTTAATATCCTAGAAGATGCTAAGGCAACTACCAAATCCCAATACGATCCAGAACTCTACATTCAGATTTTAGAAGAGTTGCGAGCGCTCTACTTTCAGCAGGGAGATTACCTCCAAGCTTTCCACATTAAGCAACAAAGGCGTTCAATTGAGCATCAGTATGGGTTCCGAGCCTTTATCGGTGCTGGTAAACTACAACCAAAACAACAGGCAACTAATCCAGCCTTACCTCATATTCAGCAGCAAGGAACAGTTGCTCCAGAAATTGAGGCTTCCGGAAGACAGCAAGATGTTTATCGTCTGATCCAGCGCTTAGGTCGCGATGACTGTAAACTTACAGTTATCCATGGACAGTCAGGTGTGGGTAAAAGTTCATTAGTACAGGCAGGGTTAATACCCACCTTGAAACAGCAACCCCTAGGCACCCGCGAGGTTTTACCAGTATTGCAGCAGGTTTATAGTGATTGGATCCCCAAACTGGGAAAATGTTTAGCCCAAGCATTGGTAGAGACACAAAATTGCTCTTGTTTGCCTAGCTCTACAGAGGAGCCGTCGCCATACCCAGGGATAACTCTAAGCTGTGATTTTGACAATATGTCGGAGCCAGTAACCCTTGATTCCACTACAGCTATCCTACAGCAATTGCAAAGAAACGCTGCTAATCATTTTTTGAATGTCCTGATTTTTGACCAATTTGAGGAATTCTTTTTAATTAATAAAGACCCGGCACAAAGAAAAATATTTTATGATTTTTTGCGGGATTGTTTAGAAATATCCTATGTCAAGGTTATTCTTTCACTGCGGGAAGATCATCTCTCTTATTTGCTCGAGTGTACCCGCTACACTAATTTAGAAATTCTCAATAATGATATCCTCGATAGAAATATCTTGTTTTATTTTGGAAATTTTTCGCCATTAAATGCTAAGTCGATTATTAAAAACTTTACGAAACAAGCTAATTTTCACTTAGAACCAGAATTAATTGATGAATTGGTTAAGGATCTAGCAGAAGAACTAGGGGAGGTTCGTCCAATTGAATTGCAAGTTGTAGGCGCACAATTACAAGCTGAGGAAATTACTACTCTTGCCAAGTATCGGCGCTTTGGTCCGAAGGCGAAACTAGTGGAGCGCTTTTTAGAACAAGTAATTAAAGACTGTGGACCAGAAAATGAAAATGTGGCGCGTCTGGTTTTGTACTTATTAACTGATGAAAACGGTACTCGTCCCTTTAAGCATCGCCAGGAATTAGAACAATCTTTATCAGAACTAGCAGAAGCTGAAAAATTAGATTTAGTATTAGAGATTTTGGTGAAATCAGGCTTGGTAGTAATTCTGCCAGAAGTTCAGACGGAACGCTATCAGTTGGTTCACGATTATCTGGTGGTTTTTATCAGAAAACAACAGAATTTATTGTCAAGGTTACAAAAGCAAAGAAGAGAACTACTGCGCAAACAAGCAGAAATTCTTCGCAAGCAAGCAGAAATTAAGCGGCTGCGCCGGGTGAGATGGTTTTTAGGGGCAGCAGTGGCAGTGGGCATCACTCTGGCAGTCTTTGCTAGTTGGGCAGAGCGTCAGCGACAACGGGCTCTTACCAGTGAAATTAAGGCTCATGCTGACTCTTCAGAGGCACTCTTTGCCGTCGATAAACCCTTTGAAGCATTGCTGGAAGGTTTAATAGCTGCTAAACAACTTAAATATGCACCCTGGGCAGAAACTGATACTATTGCTCAGGTACTTACGGAGCTCAGGCAGGCTGTTTATGGTACTCAAGAGTACAATCGGCTTGAGGATCACAAGAGTACTGTCTATCGGGTAAGTTTTAGCCCCAATGGTAAAACTATTGCCTCTGCTAGTAGCGATCGCACCGTTAAGCTCTGGAGTAACGATGGTAAACTACTAAAAACCCTTGAAGGTCATGCTGATGGCGTGATTGGTGTTAGCTTTAGCCCTGATGGTAAGATGATTGCCTCAGCAAGTTTGGATGAGACCGTCAAACTCTGGAGTATTAGGGGAAAAGAATTAAATACTAAAGAATTCAAGACTTTAGAAGAACATACTGGTAACGTCCTTAGTGTTATTTTCAGTCCTGATGGTCAAACTATCGCCTCTGCTAGTGAAGACAAAACGATTAAACTCTGGAGTAGGAACGGCAACTTAAAAGCTACCTTCAAAGGACACACAGATTCTGTACGAGATTTGAGTTTCAGCCCAGATGGGCAGACTTTGGCTTCGGCAAGTTTTGACGGAACTGTTAAACTCTGGAGTATCGATGGCAGAGTAATCACAACTTTCCCGGCACATAATGCTAATGTGCTGAGTGTCAGTTTCAGCCCAGATGGGCAGACTTTGGCTTCGGCAAGCTTTGATGGCACAATCAAACTTTGGGGTATCAATGGTAACTTACTACAAACCCTCGCAGGGCATGAAGATGCTGTCAGTAGTGTTAGTTTCAGCCCTGACGGGAAGACAATTGCTTCAGCAAGTACAGACAGAACAATCAAACTCTGGAGTAGCCAAGGCAATTTGCTTAAAACCCTCAAGGGGCATCAATATTGGGTTAATAGTGTCAGTTTTAGCCCAGATGGTAAAACTTTAGTCTCCGCCAGCGGTGACTTTACCGTCAGACTTTGGAATCTCAATAGCATTGCTGCCAAAACTCTCAGGGGACACCAGGGTAGAATTAGCAAGGTGAGTTTTAGTCCTGACGGTCAAATCATTGCTTCTGCCAGTAGGGATGGAAAAGTTAAACTGTGGAATTTAGATAAGTTTGAACTTGGGCAAGCTGGTGAGAGACTCAGGAGTAATCTAGAGCATGACAAGGCAGTGTGGAGTGCTAGCTTCTCACCTGATAGTCTAACCCTTGCCTCTGCTGGTGCTGACCATACTGTAAAACTCTGGGACTTAAATGGTAACTTATTAAATACTCTCAGAAGTCATAGAGATAGCGTTTTGGGCGTCAGTTTCAGCCCTAATGGTAAGCTTATTGCCTCCGCTAGCAGGGATAAAACGATTAAACTTTGGAGTCTCGATGGTAAATTACTCAAAACTTTAACAGGACATCAGGAACCAGTCAATTGGGTTAGTTTTAGCCCCAATGGTCAAATAATTGCCTCCGCCAGTGATGATAATAGTGTGAAACTGTGGAACTTAGATGGCACTTTACTCAAAACCTTAGAGGGACACAGCGATTGGATTCTAGATGTTAATTTTAGCCCCGATGGCAAGATGATTGCTTCTGCTAGTAGGGATGGAAAAGTTAAACTTTGGGATTTAGAGGGCAAGGAACTAAAAACTCTTGAACTGGGAGAGCGTACTAATCAGGATTATAGTGTCAGCTTTAGTCCTACAGGTAATATGATTGCCTCTGCTAGTCGGGACTCGACGGTGAAACTGTGGGACTTAGAAGGCAGATTGCTGATTAAGCTTAAGGGACATCAGGGTGCCGTGAGATGGGTTCGTTTTAGCCCCGATGGTAAGATGATTGCCTCAGGAGGTGATGACGAAACCGTGATTTTGTGGGATTTAGATAATCTCAAGCTTAATGATTTACTAGCGCAAGGTTGCAATCAGGTTGGCGATTATCTTGAGAATAATCCCAATTTGAGTGATGGCGATCGCACTCTTTGTAATTATTAGGAATTAGGACTATCACATACTACAAATAAAGATTTTTATTATGGGTAATCCATCATAAATGACTTCACTCACTCTTCAACTGTTGAATTTCTTCTAGACTTAGTCCTGTGTTTTGACTAACACTTTCCTCATCCAAAACCTCAAGCAAGCGCTTGGCAATTTCGATTTTAGTTTCCTGGATTCCTTGTTCGCGTCCTTGTTCGAGTCCTTGTTCGCGTCCTTGTTCGAGTCCTTGTTCGCGTCCTTGTTCGAGTCCTTGTTCGAGTCCTTGTCTAAGGGCTCTTCTAATGATATTCCTTTGGTCATGAATGTATATTTCTCTGTGTTCTAAATCCTCTAGCTCTTCCAGACTCAGATTAGCTTGATTGGCTACTTCAAATGCTTTCTGGATTTCCGGAACTTCCCTCATTTGCTCTGGCACAGTATCCAACTGCTTTGCACTCTTAAGAAAATAGAGCCACTTATCGGTTAGTGTGTCTAAGTCCGAAAGCTGTTTGTTAAATTTTGGTAACTCCACAAACACTAATTCAATGTCGTAGATCGGATAATCGATTAAGTAATCTTTTTCCTTAAGTAGAAAGCGCGAAATTATTTTATCTAACCCAGTGAACATATCAAAATCTGTAATGGTTAAAGCAATTACTGGATTCAGAAGAGTGTAATCGTCTCCAGAGTCTAGTTGAGTAGAATAAGATTTTGCCGCATTGTAGAGAATTCTCTTCTCAAATCCCTCTAAGTTCAAAACCTGCATTTCAATAATCACTATTTTATTGCTAGTAATCTTAGCTTTAACATCTAGATAAGTATCTTTGAGTCCACGGATTTTTGGCACCAGGTAGGGATTGAGGATTTCTAAATCTTTAATAGTGGGATGACCTTCATAGAGAATGCCATTCAAGAAGCTGATCAGAATATCTTTACTCTGTTGAGAGCCAAAGATTTTTTTGAAAGCAAAATCTGTCTTGGGATTTATAAAAATCATTAGTTTGACCTCGTTTAGGGGGATGGGGAGAGGGGGAGACAGGGAGACAGGGAGACAGGGAGAGGGGGAGATGATTTTGATCCCACCTTCGGCACTTCACAATGTAATACGTAATGATTATGTATTTTGAGTAGCTTGGCGATCAGCTTCGCTGGTGCCGAAGGCAATCGCAAAAAGCGAACTGTCGTTGCCCGCCTACGTCGCCGTAACGATGCCGAAGAACACCTGCGGGCGCTGCGGCGACTGATGCCCAATGTTCCCTTTAGTTTAATCTTTGATCCAATATCAGATCATGCTGAGGTATTCATAGTTATAGCGCTGCGCGCTGGGAACTCTTAACAGGGAACTCTTAACAGGGAATGGAAAAGCTTATCAAACAAAGGTTTTAGCAATTGTTCTTTACCTGAATTTGTAAACATACCAGCGCGCACTGCTATAATCGCTCATCGTTGATTATAGAGAAACATAAACCATGAACCTTGAGCTATGAACCATGAACGATAAACACACCAAACCTGTGTTATAAAATTTACCCAAAGCAGTAGAAGATGGAAATTTTTGTCCCAGGGCGACTTTGTCTGTTTGGCGAGCACAGCGATTGGGCAGGAGGTTATCGCCGCCTCAATCCCCAACTGGGAAAAGGCTATACCTTGATTACTGGCACTAATCAGGGAGTTTATGCCGAAGTCAAGTCTCATTTCCCCCAAATGCAATCTTTAAAGCTAGCAATTCATGCAAACTAACAAAGTTCGTAAAGCCGTAATTCCGGCGGCAGGTTTTGGCACTCGTTTATTCCCATCTACCAAGGTGGTTAAAAAAGAACTATTTCCAATTATTGATCGCGATGGTCGCGCTAAACCAGTGATTATGCTAATTGTGGAAGAAGCAGTTAGGTCTGGGATAGAAGAAATTGGGATCGTGGTGCAAAATAGCGATCGCCAATTTTTTGAAGATTTCTTTAACAATCCACCTGCTCCAGAACTTTTTAAGAAACTCTCTCCACAAAATCGAGAATACAGCCAATATATACAAACTTTAGGACAGCGAATAACTTTTCTAATCCAAGAAGACCAAGAAGGTTATGGTCATGCTGTCTTCTCTGCCAAAGAATGGGTTCAAAATCAGCCTTTTCTGCTGTTACTTGGAGATCATATTTACACATCTGACCATGAAATCCCTTGTGCTCGTCAAGTTATCGATGTTTATGAGCAAGTTAACCAGAGTGTTCTTGGTTTAACTATCATGCCAGCCGAGATTATTCACAAAGCTGGCTGTGTTACTGGAGTTTGGCAGGAATCAGAATCGATTTTGACGATCACAGAGGTTTACGAAAAGCCAAATCTTGACTATGCGCGATCGCATTTGCGCGTAGAGGGCATGGCAGATGATTTGTTCCTGGCAATATTTGGAATTTACGTTCTGGAAGCTAAAATATTTGACTTTTTAGAAGATAATATTAATCACAACTTCCGGGAACAAGGAGAATTTCAGTTAACCTCCTGTCTGGACAAATTGCGTCAAGCTCAAGGAATGACTGGTTATGTTGTCAAAGGGAAGGATTTTGATGTAGGCATGCCAGATTTCTATCGACAGACAATGACTGATTACCGTTAACGAATCATAGTATGATAAATGGGAATTTCAACTATAAACTCTGAACCCATTCCTGGGGAGGTAATGCAGCTCAGCTTTCCCCTATGTTTTTCTTCAACAATTTGACGACTAATAGACAAACCTAACCCTGTACCTTTACCAACCGCTTTCGTAGTAAATAGGTAGTCAAATACTTGCTCTTGTATCTCAGCTGACATCCCTAATCCATTGTCTTTGATCCGAATTGCTACGCTGGTATTGCCTTCTAAAACCTCTGTACGAATCGTAATTTTATTGGGGTTAGCTTTGATGTCGGCAAAAGAGCTTCCTTGATTGGACTCTTCCAAAGCATCAATAGCATTAGTAATCAGATTCATAAACACCTGGTTTAATTGTCCTGGGTAGCACTTTACCAAGGGGAGATCACCATATTCTTTAATAATCTCAACAGCAGGACTTTTATTGTTGGCTTTTAACCTATGGTTTAAAATCAACAAAGTGCTATCAATACCGTCATGGATATTGAAGCTTACTTGCTCTACTGTATCCAAACGAGAAAAAGTCCGCAGTGAAGTACTAATCTCAGAAATACGTTTAGTTCCCTCTTTCATAGATGAGATCAGTTCTGGCAGATCTGTAAGCAGATACTCTAGTTCAATCTCCTCTGCATTTTTCTCAATTTCAACTCCTGGATTGGGAAATTTTCGCTCATAGAGTCGCCAGTGATTAATCAAGTCGTTGATATATGCTTCGGCGTGGTATAAATTAGCACCGATAAAGCTGACAGGATTATTTATTTCGTGAGCTACTCCACTCACTAACTGACCAAGAGTAGACATTTTTTCACTTTGAATTAATTGAGTCTGAGCTTGTTGAAGCCTTTGCTGATCTGCCCTGATTTTTTGCACATATTCTAAAGTTCTGTTGATAGTAACTTCTAAATCAGTAAAATCTATGGGCTTAGTTGCAAAGTCAAAAGCACCAAGATTCATTGCCGTTCTAATATTATTCATGTCGCTGTAGGCTGAGAGAACAACAGCTTTAATATTTAAGTCTATATCATTGAGTTTTTCTATCAAGGCTAATCCATTCATTTCTGGCATATTAATATCGGTGATCACCAAGGATACCTGACTATTTTCTAGAATTTTTTTCAGAGCTTCTAACCCATTACTAGCAAAAATAAAGTTCCATTCATTAGTTCTAATCTTTTTTCTAAATTTTAGATTAATTATTCTATGTAATGATATTTCGTCATCTACAAAAAGGATTGTCGTAGTCATCTATTGAACCTTATTTTTCCTATCTAGCTACTCTCAATTAAATATAAAGTTTGTCTGTTCCCTATTCCCTCTCTTCACTAGTAGATTCACGAATTAAATGGACGGAATTGAAATTAATGATAATCGCTAGCACTCTTAGGGAAAGTCAGTATAAATTCTGCATACTTTCCCAATTCAGTTTCCAATTTAATTTCTCCCTGATGCTGCCCAACAATAATATCGTGAGTGAATGATAACCCCAAACCTGTTCCTTTTCCTGGTGGCTTGGTAGTAAAAAAAGCGTGGAAGATATTGTCAATGACATCTGGCGAGACCCCTTCACCATTATCTCGAATAGAGATTTCTACTTTATTGCCTAAGTTTTTAGTACTCACTGTCAGTAGTGGTGTAAATTCCTTACCAATTGCTTTCTTCTTTTCCTGAACAGAATAGAAAGCATTGTTAATAATGTTAAGTAAAGCTCGGCTAATATCTTGTGGCACGATTGCTACTGAACCTATAGACTGATCATAATCGCTCTCTATATCAACATGGAAGCTATTATCTGTAACTTGCATACCACGATACGATAAATGCATAGCCTTATCTAATAAAGCATTAATATCGGCTAATTCCCTTTGTCCACTGCCATGGCGAGCATGCATCAGCATTCCCTGAATAATACCCTCAGTTCTTTGACCCTGTTGATGAATTTGGATTGCATTTTCTCTGAGTTCAGTTACTAATTCTTTAATATAGTCAACTTCTTGGGCATCTAACTGGGCTAATTGGTTTTCAATTTCTGCGATCAGTTCTTGGGTTAAATCCAAAGAAACATCAGCCAAACCATTAATCAAGTTGAGGGGATTTCTAATTTCATGGGCAATGCCAGTTGTCAGAGAACCCATGGAAGCTAGCTTCTCTTGGGCAATGATCTGTTTGTGCGCTGCTTTAAGTTGTTGTAGTGTCTGTTCTAACTGTTGTACCTGAAGGCTGATTTTTTTGTCTCGTTCTGCCAATTGTTCAGCCATTAAATTAAAAGTTTGAGCCAGAATTACCACCTCATCTTTACCAGACACACTAATTCGAGTGTTGAGATCACCGTTAGCTAACTCCTGCGTAGCCCAAGTCAAGTCAAAGATACGACTAGTGAGCCAACCTGTAACTCGCACACCAACTATAGTAGTGATTAGAGCTCCCTGCAAGCAAAAAAAACTGATACTAGCCCACAGCTGTTGCTGGGCTTGATCCAGAGGTGCAAATGGTTTAAGTAATACTAATTTGCCTCCTGCGTTGTTAGTGTTGCCCAGTTCTAGAGTTTTAGCAATGTAACTCTCTTCGCCGATAACAACCCTCACAGGAGGGGATCCTACTGGTGGTGGTTGCCAAGAAACTCTTTTCGCCTTTGCTAAGGTGGAAGCCATAATTTGGGAATCATAGAATGCAACTAGGTGCTGATTTTTCCTGGTTCGGATTTTGGTTAGAAATTCCTCACTAATGGCGGTGCCAACAATTACTCCACCCAGAATTTTATGTGAGGATTTCACCGAAGTTAAGCCAACTAGGAGTGAGGGTGAATTTTCTTCTGCGGCGACAAAATCGAACCAATCTATCCCCAGTCTTGCAATTCGGTTAACGAGATCATCGTGTAGTTGAACTTGGGCGATCGCTTCCTGCTTTAGTTTTAAAACTACTGAGCCGTTATTGTCTATGATCTGGAGTAAATCTAGCCTAAAAGATGCCTGTAAAGGCAGTAAAGTTAGAAACAACTGCTCAGTGTTTCCCTCAGCTACCATTCTGGAAACATCTTCTCTCTCTGCTACTAACCTTGCCTTCAATAGCAGTAGTTCTTTTTCTTGTTCAAAAGCATGTAATACCACCGAGGATACATCCCTAATATCCTCTTGCATATGTTTTTCCAGACGGTTAGTGACAAAATAGCCAAAACCCAGTGTCCCTAAGATCCACATTCCCAAGAACACCGAGAGTAACGGCAGGAGTATTTTTCCTCTGAGAGGAAGCTTTAAGTAGGACTTTCGGAGCATGTCGCTTGAATCTTGTTATTGGCTAAATGTTATGAAGCCAGATTTGTTGAGATGCTTGGCAGCTTCTTCACTCCCGGCAAAGTCAAGAAATTTTTGTACAACCTCTGAGGGTTTATTGTTCCCTGTTCCCTGTTAAGAGTTCCCTTTAAATCAAAATAGGATGTCCTAACCGACATGTCCGTTGCTATATTTACTGTGCAGTTTGTTAATGCTGCTGTGATCATCCCCAGTGAAACTACTAGCAAGGTATTTTGTCTCATGCTTTTGAAGTATCCCTTCAATCGTGCCAAGTCATTTTTTTTGTTTTTTTACAAAAATCGACACCCTGTAGAGAAAGGAAGAACTTCACCCTGAGAAATATATAGCAGTTGAAAACAATCGGATTTGGTCTCGAAAGCAGACGCAATCTAGAGCGCTATCAAAACTGCCGCCATCTAATCCTCAGTTGATATAATCCTGCTTGAATTGAGGAAGATATTCACCCCGTACTTTAGCATAATGGGATCAGCTAAATCCTAAATCGAGGTTACAAGCATCCCTCTTTAGGGGGACTATTTATGTTTAAACCTACTTTTGTTAAGGTTGATTGACCGGACATAATTATGATCATCTATGTGCGGTAGGGGTGAACGAAATTTTGCGTGGGATTTGAATTCTCCGCGTTGACCTGTCGATCTGTCAACCTGTCTGCTTACTTATTTCCCCACGCCTTTTTTCGCTCACCCGTGCAGAGCATCGCTCCGCTCTAGCCCTTCAGGCTAATCGCAATCAACAAAAACCCCAGCATTTCTGCCAGGGAATTGGATGTTGGGCTGGTTAATCTATCTGGTATAGGTGTTCGGAGTTAGAAACTATTGATCTTGAGGGTCTGGTGGTAAGGAGAGGGAGCTCTTAGCAGGGAGCAGGGAGTAGGGATTAGGGAAAAGCCGATAGTTCTAAGCCTGATTATCCATGATTAGCTCCGAGATTTTCCTATTAAGTGCAAAGATTTTTAGCCATTGGATGCTATAACAAAGCACTTGTAAGGGTCAAAAAAGGCTCAAAATCATTGTCTGGTATACCTTCTAGATTAATTCAGCAAGCCCTAACTAAAACCGATACTGGGCATGGTTTACAGCCATTTAAGTCTACCCAAAAGAGGTGTCGGGAGTATGGGAAGGGTGAGAGGAATCTGTATACAAAAATCTCCCCCTCTCCCCATCTCCCGGGTGAGCGAAATTTTGGTTGGAATTTTAATTCTCCGCGTCTGGAGCGTCTCCACGTCTCCGCGTCTGGAGCGTCTGCTTACTTGTTCCCCCACCCTTTTTTTCGCTCACCCCCATCTCCCCCTCTATTCTTCTTGATACGATTCCATGCCTACACAAGAACAGACAAAATTCCTATCGCCAAAGGCATTATCAATGCGCCCTACTGCTGGCCAGAACTTGTGTTGGCGAGTCCAAAATGTAGGGTAGGCAGCCTGTTGTCGAGAATAGGGATGGTTCCATTCCTCACTCATCAAGGCATCAGCTGTATGAGGTGCATTTTTGAGCAAATTATCTTGAGGGTCAACTTTGCCCAACTCAATTTCCTCAATTTCGGTGCGAATTGAAATCATGGCATCACAAAAACGGTCTAGTTCTTGCTTAGATTCACTTTCGGTAGGTTCTACCATCATCGTACCTGCTACCGGCCAGGAAACTGTCGGCGCATGGAAGCCATAATCCATCAGACGCTTGGCAATATCATCTACTTCAATTGAGGCACTCTTTTTAAGCGTACGCAAATCCAAAATGCACTCGTGAGCAACTAAACCGCCTTTACCTTTATACAGAATTGGATAATAGGCATTGAGGCGATGGGCAATGTAGTTAGCATTTAAAATTGCTACTTTAGTTGCTTGAGTCAACCCTTCGCTACCCATGAGGGCAATATACATCCAAGAAATCGGCAGGATACTGGCACTACCCCAAGGGGCAGCGGCAATAGCACCTATTCCTTCTTTAGTGCCGAGTTTAACTACCGAATGCCCTGGCAGGAAAGGCACCAAATGGGACATTACTCCAATTGGTCCCATCCCAGGACCACCACCACCGTGGGGAATGCAGAAAGTCTTGTGCAAGTTCAAGTGACAGACATCAGCACCAAAATTTCCTGGGCGGCAAAGACCAACTTGGGCGTTCATATTCGCCCCGTCCATATAAACTTGCCCACCGTGATTATGAATGATATCGCAGATTTCAATAATCCGCTCTTCAAAGACACCGTGGGTAGAAGGGTAAGTCACCATTAAAGCAGCAAGATTATGGCTATGCTTTTCGGCTTTGAAGAGCAAATCATCTAGGTCAATGTTACCTTGCTGGTCGCACTTAACTGCTACCACCTTTAGACCTGACATTACAGCACTAGCAGGATTCGTTCCGTGGGCAGACTCTGGGATCAAACAAATCTGGCGATGCCCTTCACCTCTGTGTTGATGATATCTGCAAATTACCTGGAGTCCAGCATACTCACCTTGGGAACCAGCATTAGGCTGAAGAGAAATACCTGCAAAACCAGTAATTTCAGCTAACCATTCCTCAAGTTGCCTGAACATGAGCTGATAACCCCCAGTTTGAGAGAGGGGGGCAAAGGGATGAATTTTGCCAAATTCAGGCCAAGTTACTGGTATCATCTCAGCGGTGGCGTTGAGTTTCATTGTGCATGAACCCAAGGGAATCATCGATGTTGTCAGTGATAAGTCCTTGGCTTGCAACCGATGCAAATAGCGCAGCAACTCAGTTTCTGAGTGATAGCGATTAAAGACAGGGTTGGTTAGATAGTTACTGGTACGGGCATGTAATTTGAGATTACCGATTGCCGATTGGGAATTTTCTAACTCTTGGCAGGTAAATGGTAGGGCATCTGTTGCAGCGAAAATCTGCCACAGTTCAAACAAGTCTTCAACTGTTGCCGTCTCGTCTAGACTAATGCCTAGGGTAGAACTATCCAAGCTACGCAGATTAATACCGTGAGCTTCGGCACGGGTTAAAATCTCTTCGAGGCTGCGCTCGCCCAACTCTACCCGCACTGTATCAAAAAACGGTTCTGAACCAATGCCGTATCCCAGACGCTTTAGTCCCTCTGCCAACATCAAACTTAACTTATGCACATTTTCGGCAATGCGTTTAATGCCCTCTGGACCATGGTAAACAGCATACATCGAAGCAATTACCGCTAGCAGTACTTGGGCTGTGCAGATATTACTTGTTGCCTTATCGCGGCGGATATGTTGCTCTCTAGTTTGAAGGGCTAAGCGCAGTGCTGGTTTGCCGTTAGCATCTTTAGATACGCCCACAATCCGCCCTGGAACCTGACGTTTGTAAGCTTCTCGGGTAGCAAAATAGGCTGCATGAGGGCCTCCGTATCCCAAGGGAACTCCAAGGCGTTGAGTGCTTCCTACAGCAATATCAGCCCCAAATTCACCGGGGGGCGTAAGTAATGCTAGGCTCAAAGGATCGGCTGCCACGGTTACCAAAGCCCCGACACCATGAGCTTTTTCTATAAATTCCCGGTAGTCGTAAATTACACCATCAGTGGCGGGGTACTGTAGCAAAGCGCCAAAAATTTCTGTTTCCAACCCGAAGTTGTGATGATCACCGACAATTACTTCAATACCGAGTGGTCTAGCGCGGGTTTGCACTACTTCAATAGTCTGAGGATGGCACTCTTGGGAGATAAAGAAAACATTGGCTTTCCGTTTACATAAACCATAGCTCATGCTCATGGCTTCAGCCGCTGCTGTCCCTTCATCCAGTAGAGAAGCATTAGCAATTTCTAAACCAGTCAGGTCAATAATCATTGTCTGAAAGTTTAGCATTGCCTCGAGTCGTCCCTGGGCAATTTCTGTCTGATAGGGGGTGTAGGCAGTGTACCAACCAGGGTTTTCCAGAATATTACGCTTAATCACTGGCGGAGTGATGCAGTCGTGGTAACCCATGCCCAGGAAGGACCGAAACACCTGATTTTTAGAGGCAATTTCTTTAAGCTCAGCTAAGGCAGCATATTCACTTTTAGCTGGTGGTAACTGTAGGCATTGATTTAAGCAAATTGAGGAGGGGAGTGTTTGCTCAATCAGGGCATCAAGAGTTGAAAAACCTAAGACTTTGAGCATTTGCTCAATTTCTAATTCGCTTGGTCCGATGTGGCGACTGGCAAAAGCATCGGCAGGCGCAAATCCTTCCAGTGAGGAGGATGTTGATTGAGAGTTAGTAAAGGAGTTGGCGTTTTTGACTTGCTGGTTGACTTCGATATCAAAATTAAGCATTTGAAATCCAGTTACTTCAAGGATTGTAGTCTTTGGTGAGCTGTGAGAGTGGAAGTTTCTATTTAATCATTCTCTACATAAAAATTCATAAATATCTCTGATCAAGGTTAATTGATCTTCAGAAAAGTTGACAGCGAAGTTCCGGAAAACTGACGTTTGTCTGGAAAATAGGGAGTGAGAAGATCCCGGAGATGGGGGATGGTTAAGATTGGGGGATGGCTTGGGGAGATAGGGAGACACAAAGGAAAGAATATATACAAAAATCCTCCCAACCTTCCCACACTCCCCCATCTCTTTTTTTCCTCCTCAGGAGGAAATTCCTGTACCCCTAGATTACTAGGAGGTTAATTAATTATTTCGATAAAATAGTCTGAAACTTTGGTCAGATATAGTTTTTAGCTCTTTTCATCATTAGAAATATTTATACTTAATTCTTAGCACGTTATTGATGGATGTTGTTGCCAGAAGCAGTAACTTCATCAATTCTTTGAACTAGTAAAGATATCAATAGCTAGTGGCACAAAACGGTCTCTATGTGATAAAAGGTGTTGAGCAGCAACCTTGAGAGACTTGTGGCACAATCAAAAGCAGCTAGAGAATCACAGGATCAAACCTCCGTGCAACTTGCCCGCACACCTCTGTTTGACCTCGCAGTGGAACAAAAAGCTAGGCTGACTGCCTTTGCTGGTTGGGAAATGCCAGTGTACTACAGTGGGATTAACCAGGAACACGAAGCCGTAAGAACAACAGCAGGGATGTTTGATATCTCCCACATGGGGAAATTTGCCTTGGAAGGCAAGCAATTGCTAGAGCATTTACAACTCCTTGTACCTTCTGATCTCAAACGGTTACAGCCTGGTTTTGCTCAGTATACGGTATTATTGAATCCCCAGGCAGGAATTATTGACGATATTATCTTTTACTACCAGGGTGAGGATAAGAGTGGTAAGCAACGGGGTATGATGATTGTTAATGCCGCCACTTGCGAAAATGACAAAGCTTGGTTGTTAGCAAATTTGGAAGCTGACTCAGTTACTTTGCACGACATTTCACCAGCAAAAGCCTTGATTGCAGTGCAAGGACCGCAGGCAGCTGCTAAGTTGGCAGCCTTAGTTACTGAAGACTTAGCACAGATTAAAGCTTTTGGACATCTAGAGGCAACTTTGTTGGGCAAACCAGCTTTTATGGCTAGAACTGGTTATACAGGCGAAGATGGTTTTGAAGTTATGGTGGACCCTGAGATAGGGGTGCAACTATGGCGAGAGCTTCTCAATGCTGGTGTTACCCCCTGCGGTTTGGGTGCTAGGGATACCCTACGACTTGAGGCAGCAATGGCACTCTATGGGCAAGATATTAGCGAGCAGACAACTCCCCTAGAAGCTGGTTTAGGTTGGCTGGTTCATCTTGAGAGTAAAGGAGACTTTATCGGGCGTCAGGTGCTAGAGCAGCAAAAAGCTTCGGGAGTAAAGCGCCGCTTAGTTGGTATAAAGATGCTAGGACGCCATATTGCTCGTCATGGTTACCCTGTACTTTCTGGCACTGAAGTGGTAGGAGAAGTTACTAGTGGTACATTAGCACCAACTTTAGGAAAAGCGATCGCTTTAGCCTATGTTCCCCTTAAACTAGCAAAGGTTGGGCAGGAGCTAGAGGTGGAAATTAGAGGTAAAGCTTATCAGGCTGTCGTAGTCAAGAAACCTTTTTATCGCTCTCCAAACCGGCCCCGATTAGAAAAATAGCAGGGGTGGCATTTAGGAGAAAGGTCGAGGAGGAGAGGGGGAGATGGGGAGGCAAGGGAAATTATTCTTTTTAGCTGCTCTTATATAATTCCTATTGAGAAATGCTATAGATAACTTTATAGTTTTTTGAGTCATGATTAAAATCACCCAGGCTCCTACAAAAGCAATTCCAGCTCTGCGGAAGTTTTCTATTACTGGAGTGGCTTCCTCTGATCATGCCAGTAAGAACCTAACACTAAGTGTTGATAATCAACTGAAAATGACTGGTCCTGTAGTTGATCGTAATGGTTCTTGGCGGCTAGATCTTTTATTTCAGCAACCGGGTAATCATCATTTAAAAATCGGGATTGATGATGAAAGTGTTAACTTCAATATTCAGGTTCTTGGTAATCAACCAAAACACGCAACTGCTGCTGTAAATGTTCCGATTGCACCACCACCACCAGGAAAGTTGCCTTCAAAAGAAGGAGTGACACCAACTTTAGAACAGTTGGTAAAACAAGCCTACGAGAAAGGTGCTTCTGATCTCCACTTGGGGGTAGGAAAGGTTCCTTGTTTACGTCTGCGCGGTTATATGAGGGCTACACAATATCCAGAAACTGATGAAAAGACTTTTTGGGGTTGGTTACAAGAGGTATTGAATCCTGAGGAAATTCAGCGTTTTAAAGATACTATGGACTTTGATGGTTCAGCCGAGTATAAATTTTCTAGAGTCCGGATTAATGTCTTTAATACTATCAAAGGTCCGGCTATGGTTTTGCGGTTAATTCCACTCAAAATTCTGACCATAGACAATTTGAATTTACCCCCAGTTTTAAAGGAAATCTGCTATCAAGACAAGGGATTGGTTTTAATCACAGGTCCAACTGGTTCTGGGAAATCGACAACGCTGGCAGCAATGATTGATTACCTTAATGATCTGCCTAAGCACATAATTACAATTGAAGACCCAATTGAATTTGTGCATCAAAATCGACAGGCAGTAATTGATCAGCGGCAAGTGGGAAATCACACACTGATGTTTGAAAATGGGTTAAAGGCATGTTTGCGAGAAGATCCTGATGTAATTCTAATTGGGGAATTGCGCGATCGCAACACAGTTAATACTGCCATCAAAGCTGCACAAACTGGACACTTAGTTTTTGCTACACTGCACACTAATAGCGCCGTCAAAACAATGGAACGGATTCTTAGCCTCTATAACCCCGATGAGCAAAATGCAGTGCGCATTCAGACCTCTGAAACTTTAATTGCTGTGATTGCTCAGAGTTTAGTAGAAACCACCGATGGCAAACGCACAGCTGTTCATGAGATCCTAGTCAATACTGAAACTGTTAAAGATTTGATTAAGCGTGGTGAAATTGGGGAAATTGAATTGCTGATTCCCGAATGTACTATTGATGGTATGTGTTCGATGAACCAGTCACTCTATAAACTATATGAGGAAGGTCAAATTACAGAGGAGACGGCCTTGAGTACATCACCGAATTCCAATGAAATGACTAGAATGCTTAAGGGTGTGATTAGATAAGAGCCTCAATCTGCTCATCGGATTTCAACGGAAATCTTTGTCCTTGACACCGGCAAAGTAATTTAATTGCCTTTAGCCAACGAGTGAGTATTGCTCCTTTGTAAGAACACGTGATATTCAGGAAATGGTAAATTTAGCTTTCAGCAGATTGAGGAATTGAAATAGTGTTGGAATATCCGGAAGACCTAAAATATCTCGATAGCCACGAATATGTGCGCTTAGATGGAGAAATTGCTACCATCGGTATTAGTGCCTATGCTCTTGATCAGCTAGGTGATATTGTGTTTTTGGAACTGCCAGAAATTGGTGATTCCCTGCAAAAAGGCGAAAACTTTGGAAGCATTGAGTCGGTTAAAGCAGTTGAAAATTTGTATCCCCCTGTCTCTGGTACAGTTGTGGAGTGTAATCAAGCAATGGTTGATTCACCAGAATTGATTGCAGAAGATCCCTACGGTGAGGGTTGGTTGATCAAGGTGCGTGTTGATAACCTCAACGAATTAGATGATGCCTTATCTGTCGAAGAATATCGGGTTCAAGTTGAAGGAGATTGATATCCTTAAGTAGTAAGTAATAGGTAATAAGTGATAAGTGATAACAATAACATTTGTCGCTTATTGCTGTCACTTATTACTTGAAAAGTATTTTATGACGTAAACAATCATCTCCCCATCTCCCCGAGCCATCCCCCCATCTCCTCGATGGGATATTTTTTTATTTGGAAGTCCCTTATTTGTAAGGAAATAAAACTTCCCTAAAAATTAAAGATACTCTTCTATTTCTGACAAATTGTCTGCCACCATAATTATCTTGCTTGCGACCAATAATACTGTGTTGCCAATTATACCTAGCTTCTCCCTTTAAGACGAGCAAACTTCCTGACAACAAAGGAAGAGCTGCCTTTTCTTTAGTTTGAGAGTGAGTAAAATTCATCACACAGGCACTAGCTAAGCTGAGTACAGCAATTGTATTACCAAAGCATGGTATACAGTCAATATGACTGCTAATGCCTTGTCCTGGTTGATATTCATTGACGATGAGTTGATCGGAAATTTTTGCTGTTAAGTGTTCACTCAAGAACCTACTGGCAAAAAATTGCGCCCAATCTGGTAAAGAACCCAAATATCTCGATGAGGTAAGTGAACCCTTTTTATAGTCGTATCTATACCCGTAGTGTTGAATTCTTCTTTGTAATTTGATTGACCATGCCTGTTGATCAATAATATTGAGTAATTTAGTTTGCTCGTCTATGTTGATGTACTTAGGGATATAGATAAGCCCTGGAATGTCTATGGCATCAGATTCGAGAATAGTTTCTAAATCTAACTCTGGCTGATTGGGAGTAATGATCATTTTTTACTATAGGGGCGGCAATAAGCTGTTATAGATTTAATTTGCGTATTCAAGAAGAGAGGGAGAGGGGGAAAAGGTTTAAAGAATTCTGATGTAACCAGAACATATAAGCTTTAAATGCAGACTAGCTAAGTGGGGAGTATGGACGAACTCCAGGCAGATTGATAATTTGGCAAATTGATCCTTTTATAGCATCTAAATGAGCATTTACCACATCTTTACATGCAATAAATGCATGTTGCGTTTTAAAGATATAGCGATTAAACGGAGGAGACACATTAGGATAAGCCTGAACCTATAACCTAGATAGGAAAAGGGAGTGAAAGGGAAACCCTCCGATACCTGGGTTCATGGTTCAATGAACAATGAACAATGAACAATGAACATGGCAACAATCAACGATAACTACCTCAAACTCAAAGCAGGCTACCTGTTTCCCGAAATTGCTCGACGGGTTAATGCCTTCGCCCAAGCTAACCCTGAGGCTAAACTGATTAAACTTGGTATTGGTGATGTTACCGAGCCTTTGCCGGAAGCCTGCTGCACAGCGATGCTCAAAGCTGTTGAAGAAATGGGCGATCGCACTACGTTTAAAGGATATGGTCCCGAGCAAGGTTATAATTGGCTACGGGAAAAAATTGCTGCTCACGATTTCCAAGCCAGGGGATGCGAGATTGAAGCTGCCGAAATTTTTATCTCCGACGGCTCTAAGTGTGACACGGGTAATATTCTCGATATTTTTGGTAACAATAACGTAATTGCGGTTACGGATCCTGTGTATCCTGTGTATGTAGACACTAATGTCATGGCAGGTAATACTGGGGCTGCTAAGGATGCCGGAGAGTATGAAGGCTTAGTGTATCTGCCAATTACAGCCGAGAACAACTTTACTGCCGAGATTCCCTCCCAGAAAGTAGATTTAATTTATCTGTGCTTCCCCAATAACCCTACTGGAGCAACTGCTAGTAAAGCACACCTACAGGCATGGGTGGATTATGCTAAAGCCAATGGCTCGATAATTTTCTTTGATGCGGCTTACGAAGCCTTCATCAGCGATTCGACTCTTCCCCATTCCATCTACGAAATTGAGGGAGCTAGGGATTGCGCGATTGAATTTCGCTCTTTCTCTAAAAATGCTGGTTTTACAGGCACTCGTTGTGCTTTGACAGTGGTACCAAAGACGCTGAAGGCGAAAGCAGCAGATGGTTCAGATGTAGAAATATGGAAACTTTGGAATCGTCGCCAGTCTACTAAATTTAATGGAGTTTCCTATATTGTGCAACGTGGTGCCGAGGCAGTTTATTCTGAACAAGGACAGGCACAAGTTAAAGGGCTAATTAGTTTTTATCTAGAGAATGCCAAAATTATCCGTGAGCAACTAACAGCAGCTGGATTATCGGTTTATGGCGGTGTGAATGGACCTTATGTCTGGGTGAAAACGCCTAGTGGTTTGTCCAGTTGGGATTTCTTTGATAAGTTGCTGCAAAATTGTAATGTGGTAGGAACTCCTGGTTCTGGTTTTGGTGCTGCCGGTGAGGGTTATTTTCGGATTTCGGCGTTTAATAGTCGTGAGAATGTGGAGAAAGCGATGAAAAGGATTATGGAAAAGTTTAAGGTTTAAAGGTGAGTACTCACTCGTCAGTTGCCTGCCCAACTCTTACGATGTAAGTAATCCGTTTTGAGTATCAAAGGCGGTGGTGGGCATCGCCCACCTTGCCCACCTCCAGCCTGCCTATTTGTAAGCAGAGTCAGAACTATGATGGAAAGACTATTAGTAGAAAACTTTGTGGGCATAAAAAAGCTAGATATAGAGCTAAAAAAAATCAATATTTTAATTGGGCCACAAGCTAGCGGCAAAAGTGTGTGCGCCAAGCTTTTATTCTATTTCAAAGACTTTGTACACGAAATAATATCAACAGCAGAAGATAACCAAACTAAGCGTAAATTAGATTCATTTTACTCTGGAATATTTAAAGAATATTTTCCTTCAGAATTATGGGGTAATGATAATTTCAAAATAAAATACGAAGTTGGCAATCACTTTATTGAAGTAGCTAAGTCGAAAAATAGTAAGTCTAGGCTTGATCTCAATTATTCAGATTCATACAAAAAAGAATTAGCCTCATTACGTAAAATTTTTAAAAAATTCAGAGATAAACAAGCTGATAGTGAAGGATTACAAAATATAGACTTAAGAAGTTATTTAAGAATGGAAATATTTACTCATTTACACAATAATTTTGGTAATATAGTGACATTGTCGCAGGTTTTTATACCTGCGGGCAGGTCATTTTTTGCAAACCTTCAAAACAACATATTTTCTTTTTTATCCAATGAAATTTACTTGGATCCCTTTCTTGAACAATTTGGTTCAACTTATGAAAACATTAAAAATATTCGTAATAGAGTAAGAGCTGATTTTGAAAGAAATCAAATCAAGAATGAAATAGATAAATTAGTTGAAGAAATTCTATGCGGCAGGTATGTCTATGAAAAAGGTGAAGATTTATTAGAGATTCTAGATGGGAGAAAAATTAGTATTTCCAATTCTTCCTCAGGTCAACAAGAAACTCTGCCATTAGCAATTATGCTGTCTACATTACCCTTCTTATCTTTACATCCAAGTGGGCAAACCGTCTACATTGAAGAACCAGAAGCACATTTATTTCCTAACGCCCAGAGAAATGTTGTTGAATTAATAGCAACTGTTTTTAATTACAGACGGGAACGCTTTCAGTTTGTAATCACTACACACAGCCCCTATATTCTCACTGCCATTAATAATTTACTTCAAGCTGGTCTAATTTATAGAGAATCAAACTTAGAACAATCAAACTTCAAAAAACTGCAAAGTATTATGCCTCAAGATAAAGCATTAAATATAGAAGATATAGCAGTTTACTCTCTAGAAAACGGAACATGTAAAACAATAATCTCTGAGGAAACTGGATTAATAGACACTAATATTATTGATAAAGTATCTGATGACTTAGCTATTGAGTTTGATAAACTTCTTGAGTTTACATAATTCCTTATTTTTGTTCAATCAAAAAGTAATTACTAATTTATTGACAATGGTTAAAACTGCTTTATTTTGTCACAAACTTGTGAGATTCAGTATTAATTACGACATGAAAAGTTTTCCTGATTGTGAAGAACATAGATATGACAAAAGTATAGTCCTCAAAGAAAACCAGAGTAAAATTACACTAAAAAACCCTAAAGGTTTGGATATTTTAGTTATTACAGTAGATGGATGTGCTATCAAAGAAGGTCTTCGCTGTGATTACGTAGTTATACCTAATTTAGATTCAGAAATCTATATTGAACTAAAGGGACGTGATATTTCACATGCAATCAAACAACTGGAGAATAGCATTAAGATACTCTCAGACGACTCAAAGAAAAAAAGAAAAATTTGCTTCATTATCTCTTCTCGCTGCCCAAAAATGAGTACTGAGATTCAAAAATTCAAGAAAAACTTTAAAAGAGACTATAATGCGACTTTAACGATAAAGAACATAAATTACACCCATAATGTTTAGATTAACAATTAGAAGTCTAACCGAAATTATGATGCAGGCAATTAACTCAAAGTGAAACGGCTGTACCGAAAGTAGATATATTACTATCCTAAGTTAGCGATCGCATAAATAGATTAAGTTCAAATTGTGCTTGTTTACTCTAACTGCTCTAACAACTTCTCCAAGTCTCCATAATCATCAGGCGGGCGTTTGCAAACAGCCAAAATATCAACTATCCGTTCAGATTCATTAATTGCATATAAAATTCGCCACTTATCAAGCTGTAGTCGCCATAACTCTACTTCAATCTCAGGTAAATCTAGCCTTTTACTTTGCTCAGGGCAAGGATTCTCACTCAAGCCTTGAATTGCACTTCTCCGGCGCTGTCGTATATTCCCTGGAAGTCCTTTAATTGATTTATATTTTTTTATTAAAAAATCTTGTTGTTTTTTCTCTACTGTGATAAATTAAAACTGTTGCAACATTTGCAATAAAGTCAGAAGCTAGCCCTTCGGTTTGGACGCCCATGGGCTAGCTCTGACTCCCCTTAAGTTATAAGGAGTCATCCACATTATGTACGATCGCAAAAGCAATGAGCCTTGGGCAATAGTGCGTCTAATTTCCCCAGTGCAATGGGTAGTCGTTAGTCGCTACCGCAGTCGTGCCGATGCCGAAAGGAATCTAAACTTCTGCCGTCAACAAATCGCCGAGATAAAATTTGAGTTAGTGTTTGATCTGCCTATTGAAAAATTTGATAGGCATTAGGGAATAGGGGCATTAGGGGATAGGGAGCAAGGCGTCTCCGCGTCTCCGCGTCTCCGTGTCTCCGTGTCTCCGCGTCTCCCCAACTGGCACCTCCAAGAGGGCAGCAAAAAACTTCTGCCCTCTGCCTTGGATTCTCCTAATCTTTTCTGTTAAAATACAAAGTAGGTTATGTATAATATCGCCTACCGCATTTACCAAAAATTCCTTTTAAATAAAAAATAGCTATACTCCTTAGGGTGAGCAAGCTCTAGTAAAACTGCCTTGAGGCAGAGGAAAAATTAAACCAGAGCAGATACCTTGGAGAAAAGGCAAGAAGCCAGGGTGTAAGACCAGCAAGCGTTACATACTCACGCTGAAACTTGTAAAATCTCCAGAAATTTGTCTACGTAAAGCAGAAGCACTATTCCCAGAAAATAGTCATACCTTCTGTGAGTTTGAGAATACCTTAGTGCTAGAAAAATACCAAACTATTCAACCAAAAGTCAAAGTTCTGGGGAACAAGTAACAAATCCAAAGCTCATTGAAATTGAATTTATGTCTGACCCCTCAACCCTCCTACTACTGACTTGTGCTGCTTGCACTGATGCTACTCCTAATATTGTCCAGCAGGACAATGCCGTATGCACTCAAACTCAGGGACAAACTCAGGAAAATCAGCCAGTAGCTGGATCAGTTGATTGCATCAGCCCTCCGGAAACTGTTCCAGTTTCCCTAGGCTCTGGTACAAGTGCTGTAGAGATGTTACAGGCAAAATCTCTCAATGACAATCAGTCTGCCTCACGCCGCAATTCACCTGAGTTATTTGCCAGCTTGCCCACTCCAGTACTTAGCCAGCGAACAATTGCAGCTTCTGGGTTAGGGACAACAAAAATTGCGACAACGATAGGGAAAATCACCCCAAAATCCTACCAACAATCATCAATATCACCCCTCGTCAATTTCATCCCACCAGCTCTCAGGTTATTTAGCCCTGGACCTGAATACCTGTGGTTTTTGGGTTGGGCTGCAGTTTATGCAGGTGGATTAGTTGTCATCCTTAAGGAAGACATCAATGGCTACATCAAAGGTTTCAGAGCTTTTAAGACTTCAGACAGGGATAAAAATGCTGATGCCTTTGCTGGAGATTACAGCATTGAATACAGACGCCTCAGCGAGGTAATTACCACTACTAATCAAGCTCAAGACCAAGAAGTCAATCGTGCAGATGCTAACAGCAATGCAGTTGAATCAGAAAAAATTGCTCTAGCAGAGGATCTAATTACTCAGTTACAGTCACCTGATAAATCTGATCATAGCTCTCGCGTTTTCTTAAAGAACTTGCGAACACTGATTCAAGTGGTGACTGAGAGTGACACAGACAAAAATCACCCAGATAATCCTGCTGTTAATGGCTCCAAGTTCGGATATTTTCTCCCCCTTAACTTAAAAACCCAACCGCAGAAAAACCTTCAGAATTCTCTGTTCCATTTTCCCAGCAATCAAGACAATAGCTTCAAGCTCCGTGCCCTATTTGCCGATCGCAATGGCAAACTATATATAGGTGAACATGAACTCTCTACACTGTCAGATTACTCTGACTTGCCCATTCCTAGCACCAAGTTGGGCAGTGAAAACAGTGATGATGAAGAAATTTTTGACATCAGTGTAGAAAAGATTGACCACCAGCTGCAAGCTCTTTGGGCAGAACAAGTCTCAATTGAACCCCACAAGCAATTGTTCGTTACTCTGACTAACCCTCCTAGCCTCCTTGATTATGAGGAACAAGAAGTTAGGGCTGATACTGAGAAAAATGATCAGAAGGACTCCTCCCCAGAACAGAGTTTAGTTAAAGCCAAAACTGAGCAACAGGAAGTCAAGGCTAATGCTCAGAGAAATACTGAGTACAAGTTATCTCCAGAAAAGAATTCAGTTAAAACGAAAACTGAGGTAAATGACGACAGTAAGGCTGGCACTCTCATTGCCACTCTCTCCTCTGGTAATCCTAAAGTCAAGGAAACTTACACTTACTCCTTAATTGATGATGCTGGGGGACGTTTTGTCCTCAGAGGTAATGAACTACGAGTCATTAATAACTCTTTACTAGAGAGTGAAGAGAACAGTGTCTATACAGTTACTGTGCGACGCCAAGATTCTAGAGGAATTTCTGTTGATAAATCCTTCAGAATTAAGAGTTCCTTGACAGCTCGTTAATGAAGAGATGGGGGGATGGCTAGGGGAGATGGAGTCTCACCCTTTTCCGGAAATGGTCGAAATTTAGATTTAGATGCACAATAGCTGGGAAATCTTAGCATTTTGTAGGGGCGCACCGCAGTGCGCCCTTATGCTTTGTGCCAGCGCTCTTGTAACACAATTACGAATTACTTCTCCCGTAGCCGCATTCACGGCAAAGATAAATCATAAGTTATTTTTTGTAGCGATCGCATAATCAAGACTTCATCTAGTTTACAGACTGTCTCCTGACGGTGTGTTCTTTCATGTGGTTTAAGCTTTTGTCCCTCAATTGCTCAAACTACGGCCATTTTACTCATAAACTTCTCCAACTTAATCTGCATTTTCATAACAGGCGAGACACCCTAGCCTACACCATCTCCAATCACCTGACCAATACGCTTCAAAATCTGTAAAGCACTATAAAGTTCTCGACTTGAAGTAAACGGTGCAAACACCCGTGATAAACCATAGTTACGCTGCAACTTTTGCACCAATTTCACAAACAAAATATCATCCCCATTTGTCACCATACCAAAACTCGGTTGCTCGGGCTGAGGATTTGCCATAAGATAAGCAAGGGTTTGGGGCAGGGCAGCCCAGACTGACAATGCCGTTTTCTTCGACTCCAACACCACCACCCAAAACTGATTAAGCAAAATTAATACATCCATTCGCCCTTGCAGTATCTCTTCCCCATCATCCAACCTCAACTGCACTGATTCTTCTGCCCGTACCTTAAACGGTGGATCATAAAATCCCGCAATTGTCAGCAGTGGAGATGCTAGCAATAAAGTAACCGTTCCCTCTAATAAATGCTGTTGAGATCTTTGATATAGATAGCGCCGTCGTAACTCATCCAGAGCTATTTGCTCAGCTGTTGAAAGTTTTGGCAAACCCATCTGCCATTCTGAGAAAAACGCCTCATCCTCCGTTGGCAACAGATTAAATCGTCGTTGAGCCTCGGCAAGAGTTGTAATAGCTTCAGTGATTGCAGTTGACATAAAGGCGATTGTTAAATACTTATGCTTATGCGCTCAAATCCATTAGACCTCTTGCATAAATCCCGAGCAACCCCTCCCCTACAGATTGAGGGAGCAAGCTTTCTTCCTCCCGCATCGGGGGGATTGAGGGGGGTCAATTCAACTTTTGCAAGAGGTCTATTATCTAGCGCCTCGGTACGAGAATTATCCTCTATATTGATTATGCTAGGGCTAACTGCTGTTCATGCTCGACGGTGCTTAGGATTTTTACCTATGGTGGATGGATTAGTGCAACGTTTATCATTTCTCATTAGTTAGCGCGATTAGCCTGTTAGCAAAGTGTGCCGAAGCATCGGGCTAGCACCTGCAGCTGATTACCCTGCCCAAGAATGCCCCGAGGGCTATAGAAACAGCACCTGCATGTTATCGCTACTACCCGGTTAAACTGTTAAACTCTTCTAAGAGAACATTGCCAAAAAGTTTCTATGAAAGTAAAACAGTTCATTTTCGCCTTGACCCTACTCCTGAGTTTAGTTGCTTATCCAAAAACAGTATCTGCTCACTCCCTTGAAACCGACTATCAACTAATTTCCGATTCCCTGGAAATCCAAGCAACCTTCAGCAATGGAGAACCCTTTCCAAATGCTGCCATTGTAGTTTTTTCCCCCAATGATCCAACTCATCCTTGGTTAGAAGCAAGAACTGATGAAAACGGTAAGTTTGTCTTTAATCCTGAGCAATCTATCGCCGGTGATTGGTCCGTTGAGATTGGAGAAGATAGTCATTGGGATAATATAATAGTTCCTGTGAACACTCGCGGTATTGATGTTGAGGAAATAACTTATCTAGATAAACACAATTGGGATCATCATTATCATTTTGCTACTCAATTTATTGTTGTAGGTATAGCCCTTGGTAGTGGCATTGGCAGCCAATTTTTACGTCGAAAGTTCATCAAATAAAACTAAGTTAAAGACGCGGAGACAGGTCGATGGGGAGAAGTTTTTATTATAGTTGATTTGCTGGAATTATATGACCTGCTCCAAAAACGCATTAAGCTGTTCTCCAATCCGCTTTAACTTAGCTTAGCTCTCCGGAGATATTGGTGGAAACTCTAGATCAGACTACACATTATCTTCGGTGGGTTACGGCGCGGATAGGAAAACAATACTAGAATTCACAAATTATGACCCGCACCTAACCCACCCTACAATATATAAAATTTTATTATCACTACATGTATGGGAGAGCCCTCAGCTTTTGCTTATCTTACAGTAATAATCATTGAGTCGCTGTGAACTACCATTATTTCCCTAAGAATTTTTCAAAGATAAGACTGGTTCATCTGTAAGAGTTGCGACCAAAATTCCCAAAATTTCCTCCACTTGCTTAATCGAATAATCAATTGGATCGATAAAAGCTGTTTGATTGACTAATGTCAGAAACTTCCAATCCGTTCCTGTTGTGACAGCGCCCCAAATTTTTTCTACGGATTGTCCTTGTCGTTGATTAAATAGTTTTGCTGCCAACATCGTGGCAATACACTGTCCCAAACCTGATTTTATACTTTCATTTTTTGCCTCAATAATTGTCATGACTGGGCAAGTAATTTCATATTGCTCAGGGGAACAACTCAGGATAAAATCACACCGACCTTCTAAACCACTAGCAGCATCAACATTAAATTCAGAACCAGAAAATAGACTAATTTGATACTGCAAATATCGCCTTACTTCAATCAAAACAGGCATGATCACCAGTTCTGAACGAGCTTTTTCAGTATTGATGGCAGTGACAAGAGGCAGATGCTCTTTGAGAACAAATATTAGATAATCGCTGGGTGGGATTGGTTTAATTTCAGGAAATAGTGGTGTGTTTTCTTCTACCGTTAATTGTAAATCGGCTTTGACTTTACCGAGAGTAAATTTGCTGTATGCCATTTCGCACAGTTCTAGATCTTGCCCTGAATCTATCTTATCTCAAATAGAAAAAAGAATGCTACAAATAGTCTAATGTAAGTAATAAGTAATAAGTAATAAGTTACAACCGCATATTCTTCAAATGGGTTCTATAGAGGATTTGGATTTACAGTCAAGCAATAGATTATGAGAATGATAATGATTATTAATTTAAAAAAAGTTAGACTAGCTATAGTGTCTCGTTGATAGTTTCTCATCTAACGCCCCGCAGACTTGAACTTAGAGGTTTTTGAAGTAAAAATATCATCTCCACTCAATTAAGCTTAATAAGCTCTCCCGCATTTAATTGGAGTTCTTCTTGTGCCAGTTGCCTAAGTCCTGTGCTTGTGTCTTGTAATTGTTCCCACAGGGCTTCTATGTCCAATTGCAATTGCTGAAATTTAATCTGTTGTACCGTAGAAAAAACTCGCTTAGCTTTCTTGTTCATAGCTATTACCAAGATATTGACAGAGGCTTGGCATTGCCAAACCTCTGTCTGACAATTGATGTTGAATCCGATATCAAAACTTATTGTTCGTAAGACTCGTGATAAACGTAACCATCTTCTAAGCATAATTTTTCTTGCATTTCTTGGTTAAAAGTTCCATCAACCCGCAAGGTATAACGGAAACAGGGTTCAGGATCGACACCATGATAATCACGATTATTAAAGAAATAACAAGTCGAACCTCGTTCCAAATAAATCTTTTCTTCAGTGATTTCGTTGTAAACAAAACTTGGTCGCCAACCACCAGCAAAGAAGAAGTTAATATTGTGGTCTTTATGGGGTGCTACCACATAGTCGCGGTGGGTAGGTACAGGAACATTGGGATAGGTAGTAAAGAACAATACTCGCCCGATACTTTCAAAGGGTAAGGCTTCAATAAATTTCTTAGTTTTGGCAAACATTTCTGTTCCTGGTTCCCACTCTAACCTAGTCGAACCATCAGGCTTAAGCTTAGTAAACTGAGTTTTTTCTAAAAAACTTTGCCGACGCAGATAAAAAGTAAAGTACCAAGGAATAGTACTACCCATAGCAAAATAGCAGTATTTCCAAGTATTTTCTCGTGCAGAAATTGGATCGGGGCTATTATCAAAAATATATTCAATATTCTTACGGTGAGTACCATCGGGGTCAAAACTTTCGATGTTACGAATTTGTTCTGAATAATAATCAGTACCAGTTTTCTGGGCATCCTTAGGTGGTAAAGTCCCCAAGACGCGACCAAAGGTATAAGTTTTTGCCATCGCTAAGCCAATACATATTTCCTCGTGAATTTCTTGATTCATTGAGGTATCAATATATCGATCCATGCCAATGATTGGCAAATGATTCTTGCCAACTCCTTTAATGCCGATTTCCTTGTGTTCAAAAGTTTTTTCGCTAAATTTACCAAATTTTACTTCAACTAAATCATGTTGCATTGGTCTTCCTCCTGAATAGTTATGCTAAAGCTTGAATTTTCAACAGGGGCATTACTTATAAGTGATAGTAAGTGTCTGCCCCTATGTCCCTAGTGGCAAAAGAAAATCTTGACTTAATAAATTTAAGCAATCTGAGCTAATTGCTGCTGTTGTTGCTGTTCAATGTATTGCTCGTAAGCTTCATTAAAAATTGAACCTGTGAGTGACAAGGTGTTTCTTAGCACTTCAATTAAATCCCTTTGTTGTTCGGGAGTGACACACCAATCATGAATAGTCTCAATTACATCTTCCAGGTGTTTTTTATCAATTTCTGAGTGAGCCACAAAAAAGGTCATGTACTTGTCTGGTAAACCAAGATCGTTACGCATGGCATCGGTTAACTCTTTAAGATAGGTATATGAACCTTCTGCCCAGTAACTGTAGCCGAGACGAGCAGTAGCATCATATTCGCTTGCCACACGAAATACATAAGCAGTAAAAGCTTGAGTTGCAGGTAATAAAGGAGTCTTTTTAGTTATTTCCCTGTCTACACCGACTTTTTCAAGATCGTTTAACACCATCAAATCGTGTCCTGCTTCTTCAAAAGCATGTTCTAGACAAAAGCGGAGTAGTTTTAATCGTTCAGAGTTGACTTTAACAGCTGCTAGAGCTTGATTTTGGGAATTGTATTTAGTGAAGCCATATATCTGGGTCATTAGACAGATATATAATTCCCGATCTAAACCGTGAGTACGTAAGTGTTGCCAAAAAGAACCTGCATATATTTTGTTCCAAGCTTTGGCGGTTTCTTGTTCTAAAGTAGTAAAAAATGCTTGCATGATTTTGCTCCTAGTTAATAGTAAAAAATTTGCTAGTGAAGGAAAACGTTTATCAGTCTCTCTTGATAGCAGTTTTCACTTGAATGAAATACAAAGCCTCTTAGTTCTCAAACAAACGAATTATATCGGGGCAACTAAAAAGAATAATTTTCCCTTATCTCCCCATCCCCCCATCCCCCCACCAAAGGCAGGAAGCAGAAGGCAGAAAATTCATTTCCCCGAACCATCCCCCTATCCCCTCCTCCCTCCCTCTCTCTTCAAAAAGGTGTACCTCACTCAATCGAAAAGAATTATCAAGAAAACCGAGACTAGATTAAGAAGCCTGGGGATATCCAAGATACTGAGGATAAACTTCTGCTAGATTATTCTCATCAGGAGAACTCAAACTCCAGCCTCTTGTAGTGATGTAGTTATGAAGAGTTTGAGCTACAGAATCTACAAAACCATACACTACACGGTAAGTTTTATTCTGACGTTCTGGAAGAGTTATTTTGGTGTTGGCAATAGATTTAACGTTGAAGTGTCGATAAAAACGTACCAAAGCAGGGGTACAGATAGCATAAAAAGATTGGTAGATAGTGTTGTGTTCAAGCCAGTGACAAGAAGCCCAAATCATGATTTCTGAAAGCATTTGCGAGCGATATTCTGGAGTAATTAGTAAACGTCCTACCTGCAAAAGTTGAGATTTATCTGCGGGAACTAGAGTTGCTAAACGAGTTATTTCTGGGGATTCCCACTCTCCATTAATTGAGGGAGTGTAGCGACAACTAGCCAGTATGCGATCGCCATGACGGCAGTAGAAAATATAAGATGATGAATCTAATCGATCGGCTGATGCAGGTAATCCATCCTCACAATTGAGTAAATAACTCATGTTGTCTTGATAAACACTCTCTCTGAGTTGATAAATTTGACTGAGTTGTTCTGTTGAATGAGCAACACCTAACGTAACTTTAAAATCTCCTAGAGTTGCTTGATACTCATCGGATGAATTAAGATGGCAATAATTTTGATAGTCATTTAACAGGCACAAATTCTTTGGTTTATGTTGACTGGCAACAGCAATATGTTGATTCATTTGTTTTACCAAAACCTTAATACTGATGTGTCGTTAATTTCAGATAAATATGTAAGATGAATCGCAACTATAATTGCAAGAGAGCTAGAATATGTATGTGATTATAGAAATATGCTTCTAAAAGATGAAAGCAGAATTATCAATTGTAAATACATTAAGTTCCAAGCCAGTATCGATGACCGCAACTTCAGTACCATCTACAGATAATAAACCTGAATTACTCTCATAAGTGACATCGGCACTACCTATTATTATCAAAGAGTCTAACCCTTGTTCAAAATCAAGAACTACATCTAGCTCTCCTTCTATAAACTCATTGGCAAAGAACTTAAAGACATCTCGACCTTGTCCACCATAAATCAGGTCTGAGCCTTGATTGCCAATAATTATGTCGTTACCTAAGTCTCCTTGAAGGACATCGTCACCCAAACCCCCTAAGAGTAAGTCATTACCACCAAATCCTGCTAAGTGGTCATCTCCTGCTCCTCCATCGAGTTTATCTGTTTGATTGCCTCCTACAGAAACATCGTCACTTTCACCAAACAGAAAGACATTATTAGTTTCTTCAAACCCTGCAGCGAATAATCCTCCTGCTAGACTATTGGCCTCAAATTGTATTGGAGTACTACCTTCAAGCAGAGGTACAGCCGGAACATTAGTAACTTCGGCTTGAGGTCTACTAGCTGAGTTAGTAAGTAGAGGGGTATCGCCGTTGGAAAAGACTAAAAAAGAGTCCTCTCTAGCCAGAACATTAAGGTCTAAACCTGGGTCTAAAACGGCTGCTGCGTTTCCGTCGATAGACAAAGTACCAGAATCATTATCGTAACTAACCTCAGTACCACCAACAATGACAAATACATCGCTACCTGGTTCAAAATCAACGATCGTGTCTATTTCTCCTGGGACATTCTGTTCAACAAAAATCTCGAAGACATCATTACCTGCTCCACCAATTAATGTGTCTGAGCCTTGATTACCTAAGAGGGAATCATCTTCTGGACCGCCGACAATAGTATCATTACCTAAACCGCCAACTAGAAAATTAGGACCTCCTGCATCAGTAATCAAATCGTTGCCAGACCCTCCCACAATGATGTCACTGCCTGTACCACCTGCAACTATATTATCGATATCATCTAAGACTTGAAAGTTAGTTGGATCTGGCGATTCCATGATGAAATTTCTCCGGTATAAATTCTTGGCCATGAATTATTTTCACTTCAGTTTTGTTTTTCAAGCTATTAACAATATTGATTTTGTTCCTGAAATTGCAATGGGAGAAAAATGAGAAATAGATTAACAAAAATGAGAAATAGATTAATAAAGATGAGAAATCAATAAATTAGTCGGTAGGAAAAAACCGTAGATGCCCAAAGCGCGGCTTCTGTCCGTAAACAGCTTCTGTTCCTCTGGGGAGAGATTAAAGACACGGGGACAGGTCGACAGATCCACGCCCAGACAAATTGAATGGGGATTTGAGATCATGTCCGCCTAAACAGTTAAGTCGTCCGACATAAATAAACTGCTCTATGCTAAGAAATGTAAACTGAGTCAAATTCCCTTTACTGAGCAGGTTTAGTCGTATTTACGAAACTTTATACAGCTACCAAAACTTTTATCCGACTACTTATTACTTATTACTTATTACTTATTACTTATTACTGATAGCAGATTTCTATTCCAGGGGAATCTCCACCACAAACTCTGTACCTTCCCCTGGTGAAGAAACACAGCGTAGGTGACCACCGTGTTTTTCCACTATAATTTGGTAACTAATAGCTAACCCCAAACCCGTGCCACGTCCTACAGGCTTGGTCGTAAAAAACGGGTCAAATATCTGTTTTTTTACTTCCTCACTAATGCCTGATCCATTGTCAGTAATCCGAATTACTACACCAGAGGCATTAAGCAGCCGTGAATCAGAATTGACAATATTCTCCTGACTTCTGATTTCGGTGCGAATCTTGATTTTAGGTCGTAGTGCTGAGTGCTGTTCCAAAGCATCAATTGCATTGCTCAATAAATTCATGAAGACTTGATTCAACTCAGAAGCATAGCACTTAACCTTGGGCAGTGGGGCATATTCTTTAATCACCTCAATCTCCCGGCGATTGCCCACTGCCCGCAGTCGGTTTTGCAGAATCAGCAGGGTGTTATCGATACCCTCATGAATATCTACCAGTTTTAGTTCGCAACCATCGACTCGGGAAAAGTTGCGCAGGGAAAGAACAATTTTACGGATACGTTCAGCCCCCATCTTGATGGAACTGTTCAGTTTTTGCCAATCTTCCACCATAAAATCCAAGTCAATTTCTGTAGTCAACTGCCTAATTTCTGGCGTGGAATTGGGGAAACTCTGCTGGTAGAGATCAATTAACCTCAGTAGGTCTTGGAAGTATTGATTTGCAGGAGTAAGATTACCATAGATAAAGTTAACTGGGTTGTTAATTTCGTGGGCAACACCAGCTAGCATTTGACCCAGACTTGACATTTTTTCCGCTTGAATCAATTGAGCTTGGGTGCGTTTCAATTCTTCAAGAGTTAACTTGAGTTCATTTGCCTTATCTCGTTCTCGCGCTTCCGATTGCTGCAGAGCTTCCTCAGCAAGTTTGCGTTCTAGTTCGGCTCCTGCTCTAGCAGCAAAAATTCTTAAAATCAAATCTTTGTCTGGATCATTACTTATTGGTACATCATCCATCACCGCCAAATGACCAAGGATGTTGCCTGCTGAGTCTACTAAAGGAATTCCCAAGTAACTTTGTACCCCTAAGTTAAGCAAATTCTGAGCATGGGGAAAATGATCTTGTACACCTGATGGGTAATAGCAGTTTAACCCTAATAAGACTTGTTCACAGGGAGTGCCAACCAGTTCATACTCAAATTCTTCTCTAAAGCTCTCGCCAGTCCAAAAAGCTAGAGTTTTAACCTTGGTTTTTGCCTCATTTGCTAACTCAGTGACTGAGGCACAGCGAACTTGTAGTACTTGTGCAAGATAGCGGGTACAGGTGCGGAAGAATTCCCTACCAGTTGTGGCGGCTGTCCCCTCAACTATTAAGCGTAACGCCTCTTCTCTGTGTTGGCGATCGCTAATATCAGTAATTGAACCAACCATGCGCACTGGTTTTTCCTGTTGATCCCATAGTGCCTGTCCTCGATCCAAAATCCATTTATAGGCATTGTCTTGGCAGCGCAAACGATACTCGGCAGAGTAATAGGGAGTACTCTTATCAAGGTGAGCTTGTCTTGCCTTCATCACAGAGTCGAAATCATCTGGATGTATGCTTCTAATCCATTGAGCAATATGGCTAAATACGTCTTGGTCTTCATAGCCAATAATTTGTTTGAGTCGAGGGGAAACAACAAGTTCACCAGTTTTGAGATTCCAGTCCCAAATGCCGTCATTGTTGCCGCGAAGCGCTAACTGCCAGCGCTCTTGACTTTCTCTTAATTCCTCCTGAATCTGCTGACGTTCAGTAATATCTTTGCCCACAGCTAGCACACATGCTTGTCCCTCCAAATCAATGCGCTCTGCCGACAACAGGGCTGTTCTTACTTCACCTGACTTCGTGCGGTAATCTATTGCCAGGTTGCGAACCTTTCCCTGCTTGTGCAACTTATGTCGGAGCTTGAGAATTTTTCGCGACGGTACAATTAAATTGAGATCAAAGATACTCTTACCAATGATTTCTTGGCGACAATAGCCTGAAAGTTGGAGAAAACTATCATTAACTTCGATATAACGTCCATCTTGGAGAGTACTAATACTGATTGGTGCAGGACTCGAACCGAAGGCTTTGGAAAATTTCTCTTCAGATACCCGTAGTATCTCCTCTGCTTGGAAGCGAACAATACCCAAAGCAATCCCATTGGCAACTGAGGCCATTGCATGCAGTACTGTTTTTTTTAGCTGATGACGAGCAAACATCGCCATCACACCAACCACTCGGTTATTCACAATTAGCGGATAGCCAGCAAAGGCAATCATTCCCTCTCGCCTCGCCCATTCTTTGTTCTTTACCCGAGGATCGCTGAGTACCTCATTAGTCAAGTGGGGTTGGCGCTCCTGGGCAATCCAGCCGATCTTCAACTGACCTAAAAGTATGCGACTATGGCTACCATCTAAGTGTGTATATATCCCAGCGCTGGCTTGCAGTTCTAGCATACCTTCCCTCTCATTGAGCGTCCAGATCCGGGCAAAGGCAGCATTGAGGTGCTTGCACAAAGCTGAGGCACAGCCACCGAGCATGTCTCGCAAACTCTTACCCCTAGTCAGAGCAATACCGACATCAGCATTTAATGCCGACAATTTTACCCGTTCGAGTAGTGCGGCTTCTGCCCGTTGGCGGTTGTGGATTTCCTCTTGGAGCAAGGCATTTTGCTCTGTTAATTGCTTTTGGAGTGAGCGAATCCTTAATTGATTCTCGATGCGAGCCAAAAGTTCTTCAACCTGAAATGGTTTAGTAATGTAGTCCACCCCACCAACGGCAAAGGCTTTAACTTTATCGAAAGTTTCATTTAAAACACTGATAAAGATAACGGGTATGTCGCAAGTTCTGGGATCAGCTTTCAACTGCTGACAAAATTCAAAGCCATTCATCCTTGGCAAAATAATGTCAAGCAAAATTAGGTCTGGCGGAGACACACAGGCTGTAAGGAAAGCAACCCACTCCCTAGATACGCCTCGCACTTGGTAACCTTGTTTGTTGAGGATCTCTGACAACAGGCGTAAGTTGTGCAATGTATCATCAACAATTAAAATATTGCCCTTCAATTTATCGGTCTGCTTCTTGTTCATCTTGCTGATGTCATCAATTATTTCAAGTAGACCGACACCTCATCGGGAATACTCAGGAACCCCTTAGGGAGCTTGTGGACAAGCTGCTGGAATTTTTGTAGGCAGCAGAAAGCAGACATCAATGCTGAAGGTTTCCAGGTTGGTTGACTAACAAATATTCAGTGTCTACACCTAATATAGTTCCCAGACCTAATTTCAAAGTATCATTTTTCGGTTGAGAACTAGGACTAGGGGTCAGTGTTAGGTGGCTTATCTGTGGGATAGTAGTGGAACTCCTGGAGCCGGATCATGGTTTTACTTTCATAAATAAATGCATACATATCGTTAATTGTAATAAAAAATACACCTGTTTGCAAATATTTATAAAATCATCGAAGTACCTAAATCATCTAGTTGTAGCGTGTGTTACCTTAGCGTAACGCAGTTTTAACAGTATATGTGGTGTAGTTCCGTAAGTACTTAATCATACTAGTCGCGAAAAATTCACAAAATTTCAGAATAAATTTAACGAGTATTTTAAATCCCGCTCCTTCCTGATGAACCTTCTGTCCTAGAGCTTTCTATCTTCTGTTAACTTATGCAAGATCATTTGAGCTAAGCGCAATTTTGACTGTCGAAGAATCCCACGCTCCCCTATGGATGAGAGGTGGGTCTTCCGGCGCATCAGCTAATCTTAAACCTTGTATCCTAGGTTCTAATTACAGCGGAAGCATAAGTATCAAATAAGGCTCCCACTAGGCTACAGGTTAAGCCAATGACTATTGCTCCTTCAAAGGGACACCCTTGACCAAAGATAGCTAAAAATTTCAACAGCTGTGCTGCGCTAACATGACCGATAGTTGCCACTCCAGGGATGTACCCAATTACTGAGAATGTCGCTAACAAAATAGTGATCAGTACAATAGGGGCGACAAAGCTAAAAAAGATTGTTAGTAAAAGGGAACGGACAAACTCGGGCAGGATACTCATACTAGCCTGATTGCAGGTGAACTGAGGGCAAGTACTCAAGCAATACTTGGCACTTCCTAATTAACAATACGAGCAATTGCTGCTGATAGCTGTAAATGTGACAAATCTTTAGTCAGCATTAAGAATATTAGTGAAAGTCTGTCAATCTTACTTGATTAATTAGAGTGGTGGTTGGTCTTAAACTGATTGTGACGGTAGAATTCTTCTAAGAAAATTAAAAAGCGATCGCAAAAGTTTGTAAAGGGAGGATTTCTTAACCCTTAGGATAATTCACAAGGGAGCAGGGTAACCACAGATAAGCCAGTGTGCATTTAAATTGTATATTTTCTGGTTGAATGAGAATTCTTAAAACTTTCTCCCCATCTCCCCATCTCCCCCTCCCCCCATCTCCCCCTCCCCCATCTCCCCCCCTTATTTAAAGGCGTAACAGCTTACTAACCAATTTCCCGCCCTTTCTGTGGGAAAATCCCCGCAGGTCGAAACTGCAAAAAGGCAATAATCAAAGCAAACACCATTACCTTGGCCATACTGGTGCTAGCAAAAAAGTCAAATAAATCTGCTAGAGGCTTGAGTGCCTCCCATGGTAAAAGCATGGAAGCTATAGTTCCAGAACCAATTAGGTAACTTATCGTACCAATTGCCAAGGCTGCCACGATTGTACCAACTAAGTTGCCAACTCCGCCGACAACTACCACCATAAAAGTATCAACAATATAATTCTGACCAGTATTTGGTCCGACTGAACCAAGTAAAGTAATTGCACAGCCAGCAATCCCAGCTAAACCAGAACCAATGGCAAAGGTGAGAGCATCGACTTTTTCAGTGGGAATTCCCAAACAAGAACTCATGCTTCGGTTTTGAGTAACAGCTCTAATGCGCAATCCCCAACTTGAACGTTGTAAAAACCAGTAAGTTCCAACTACGCAAACAATAGTTAGAACAATAATAAAAATGCGGCTATAGGGTAACTGAAAACTGCCCAAGGGCAACCCCTCTCGCAACCATGCCGGGGCGACAACGCCAATATTTCTAGCACTAAACCAAGGTTTTGTCAAGTTTTGTTGACCACTTCCCCCTAGCAGGAAACCCACCGCCACGGCAATTGCTAGTGAGAGGGGTAAAACGATGGCAATTGCCCAATTACGAATCCTGGACCAATCTAGACGACGCCTCAAGATGAAAATTGCTCCCAACCACAGCAGAAAAAATACCGCAATGCTGATTACTAATACCCAATTGACACTGCGCACAAATTGCCGCAGAATTAGACTTACCCCCCAAGTTGCCAGTAGGGTTTCCAGTGGTCGCCCATAGAGATAGCGAATTACTCCTCTTTCTAAAATCAAACCCGTTAAAGCTGCAACCAGGGCTGCTATGGGCAAAGCCAAGAAGATATAAAAATTAAACCAAGGTTCACCCAAAGGTTTGAAAGCATTTTGCACGACAAAAGTTGCATAGGCTCCCAACATCATCAATTCTCCGTGGGCGAGATTAATCACCCCCATAAGTCCAAAGACGATGGCTAGTCCAAGGGCAGACATTAGTAAAACGGAACCAATACTAATGCCGTTAAATATGCCTTCTACAAGTTGCAGCACAGATTTAAGTTAGTTATTTAGACCTCTAAGTGTATAAGTGTAACTCTCAGAGCCTAATATCGATTTCATTTAGGTTTGCTACAGATGCTGATGACGCCCAGACGCCCAGACAGCGGGATTGATCCTTAATCTAAAAACTTTCAAGTTGCTTTCCTCTGAAAACCCATATTAGGCTGTGGGCATCTTAGACTTGGGTAGAAGAAACCCTAGGTGAATCTATACTTCACCTGGGGTTTTATTATCTGCAAAGATTCGCCTAGGTTTAGAAACATGAGTTAACAAGCCCAAGTCTTAACTCAGAAAGTACCAATAACCCTAAAATAGCTGCTTCCCTAGAGAATGACTGCAACTTGTCGTCTTTAAATCTTATACTTACCGCCTTTATTAGGATCAGTCCAATCACAGGCATAACCCTTGGTGGCAGGCACAAATTGATTCCAGGGTTCGGGAGTAACTGCACCATCTGTAGACCAAACAATGTCAAAAAGACCGTCCTCCCGAACTTGACCAATGCGCACAGTCTTGGAAATATGATGATTAGCTTCCATTTTTACTGGTCCTTCCGGTGCATTAAACTTTTGACCAATAGCAGCTGTTCTTACCTTTTCTAAATCATCAGCAGTTCCTGCCTTTTCAACCGCCTGTTTCCAAAGGTAAACCATGATATAGGCGGCTTCCATGGGGTCATTAGTTACTCTGTCTTTGCCATAGGTTTCTTGAAAATCTAACACCCATTTTTTATTAACAGGGGTATCTACAGTTTGGAAATAATTCCAGGCGGCATAATGACCAACGAGAAATTCTTTACCTATTTGTTTGACTTCTTCTTCAGCAATACTAACTGACATCACAGGATACTTATCTGGACCAAGTCCAGCACCTTGCAGTTGTTTGAAGAAAGCAACGTTACTATCTCCGTTGAGACTGTTAAAGATGACACCACCATCTGGTAACGCTTGTTTAATTTTAGTGATAATTGGGGTAACTTCTGTGTTGCCTAGGGGCAAGTAATCCTCACCAACAGTTTCACCATCTAAGGCTTTGAGTTGCTCCTTGATAATCGTGTTAGCAGTGCGAGGAAAGACGTAGTCAGAGCCTACTAAAAAGAACTGTTTACCCTTGTTTTTCAGCAACCAATCAACTGCTGGTTCAATCTGCTGATTGGGAGCTGCCCCCGTGTAGAAGATATTTTTAGAACATTCTTGACCTTCATACTGGACAGGGTACCAAAGCATGTGATTTTTGGATTCAAACACATCCTTAACCGCCTTGCGACTAGCGGAAGTCCAACAACCAAAGATAGTTACAACTTGATCTTGGTCAATTAGTTTTGCCGCCTTCTCAGCAAAGGTATCCCAGTCAGAGGCACCATCTTCAACTATCGCTTCTATTTTCTTGCCAAGAACACCGCCCTTGCTATTAATCTCCTTGATGGCTAGCTTTTCGGCGTCTACAACCGTAGTTTCACTAATTGCCATTGTGCCGCTCAAAGAGTGAAGAATACCTACTTTGATGGTATCGCTGCTACTACTCTCAGCGCTACTATTATCAGTATCTGTAGCCTGTTGTTGGCTGCCACAAGCTTTGAGCAGAAGACTGGTTCCTAAAGTTGCCGAGCTATAGATGAGAAAATTACGTCGTCCGAGTCGTCTTGCCATTTCCTAATTAACTCCTTTTTTAGAACAAAAGAGACATTTTACCGAAGATGTTAGAACAATTTTTAGATGAGATACAAAAAATGAATAGTTATAGTATTCGCCCTAGGCATAATTTACACTCGACTGCTTGCACAATTGGGTAACGTCTTGACCAGTAACAGTAAATAAGGATTGAAGCAAACAGCATCGTAAAAATACTTTAGCAAGAGGTGTAATGATTAATAACAAAAATTTCAAGAAGGTTGAGGACGGGGAAAATTTGGTAACTCGATTGCCGCCAATGACTTGCGCTTTTTGGCGGTACGTAGTGGATAGAGTGTCGGTGAGGGCCAGTTTGATTGAGGTAGAACTACTTGATTTGGCTGAGCTGACTTACTTGGATTAGCATTTTCCCAAAGTTCATTACTCGGCGTCTGCTCTTGATCCTTGCCCTCGCTAGTGTCCCTTAGCGACCAAGTTTCCTGGGTTTGCTCTTGGGATAGTGCCGATTCTTGGAGCTGATTGCTATCAATTTCTGGAGTTATGTTATCACCCTTATAGACCTCAGTGGTACCTTCTTGCCAAGGCAAAGTATCAGATGCTTCTGCAAGGGCATTCCTCTGTGTCAGTAGCTGTTGTTCCTCTTGATCTATATTTTTCTCAGAAGCAGTGAACTGGTTGAGGGTTGGCTCTAGGGTATCTGCTGTTGAGGAGAAACCAGTTTCTTCAATAACTTTAACTAAGGGCGAAACTTTTGGCTCTGGATTTCCTGGTACAGATTCCAATGGTTTTTCCAATGGCTTAGGGGGAGTTTCTAGCATGATTGGGCGATTCCAGATATTATCGGCATTGGAGTCATCTTGTAATACCTCCGGTTGGGCTGACCAAGGTTGTATGGGTTGTGCTTTGGGTACTAGAGAGCGGTTAACTTTAATATTGTCCCTCTGGGGATGAGGCTCTGCTGGCTCCGACTGATGGCTAGGAGTTGACATTTCCAGAGACTTTTCTAAGGCAGCCTTGAATTGTAGCGTTTGGCGCTGCTGCCGCTGTAGACGGGTTCTGAGTTCTCTACAGGTATTTTCATGCTGCAAAAGCTTGTGTGATTGTTCGTTGTAACGCTGCTGAGTCAGAGCACATTCCCGCTCTAATTGGGCAACTCTCTCCTGAGAACTTTCCAGTTGCTCTGATAAAGTTTCAATCAAAATTTGCTGGCGCTGGGCAGCTTGATGAGATAACTCTAGCGTCTTAAACAGCTTAGTTAGTTGTTCTTGGGCAGTAGTTAATTTTTCACTCTGTTGAGCCAGTAATGTCTCGTGTTCTTGGGCTAAATCTTCCTGTGAGTTTAAAGCCTGCTGTTTCTGTTGGAGCGCTTGCTCAAGTTGAGTAACTTGCTCAAGTAAGCGACGGTTGCGCTGACGCATTTTTTGAGTCACAACCAACCAATTAGCTTCCTTAGTTTCTTCTTGAGAAAATGTATCAGGCAACTCTTGTTCACCTTGATCTACTTCATCTACTAAGGCTGTTGTTGATGATTCGGCTGGCATGTTTTGTGAGGCTACTGTCTCTTCTGGAGAGGACTCTTCAACAGCATCGTCCCAATTAAGTAATTCAAATAGAACTGCTATCTGTTCCTCTTCTGAGGTTTCCGTTGCCTCTGGCTTGTTGGTCTCACTTTCATCAGTCGATGCAGTGGATTCAGGGAAAGGCTGGTTATTTAGGCTGTCAGCTTCACTCATTGCTATTCATCCAGAGGGTCACAAATCCACAAACTGATCGGGTAAATTTTCCATTTGGCCACCTTGATTCAAGTACTTTGCCCTGATTTGAGGCAAGGGTGCAGTTGTCGAAATAATCTTACCGTATCTGATCAACGACACCTGCGAGGAAAAAATCCAAAAGCTCAACTGTACCTCACTCAATACCAAAACCGCTATAGTTTTAGCAGCTTAGCTTGGTGTCTGGAAAACCTTAAGTAATAAATCCCGATGCATCATTGCCCTGTCTACCAAGGACTGAATTTGGTCACTGGTAAGGTTATTACCATTAACGTAATGTTCTAGCCAGGTTTGAGAGATCAAATTCGGATCCTCTGGTAGCTGAGCTAAATCCCATCCCGGTAGATTTAATTGTGCCATCAGCTGAGTGACCTTAGGATCGTAACTGAGGGCAAAGCAACGGCATTCTTGTGCTGCTGCCATAATCAGACTGTGGTAGCGCATCCCAATTACCATTTCCACACCTCGAAATAATCCTTTTAGTTGTCTGGGTTCTTCTAATACCAAAATTTGATGGGAACCAGTTAACTCAGCAGCGATGGATTTAGCAATGCTCAAATCTTGGGATGTCTGGAATGGTACTAGTAAAATGCAGGTCTGTGTTGCTTTTTGAAAGTCAACCAGAGCTCTGGTGAGGTTGGCTAAGCGTTTGGGGGTTAGGGTAAAATGCGTCCGCAAAGTTACAGCTACTCTCGGCGCTGGTAAGTCCCATAACCCCTTAACTGGTAGAGAATCTAATGCCCACACTGGATCTGGAGCTTGCAGGAAGGGAATTTGCCAATCGGCTAAAAGCCCTGCTGAAGCAGAATCACGCACACTTACTGCTGTACAACCAGCAAAAGATTGCCGCCCTAGAGAGCGAGTCAGTTGATGCTTGAGAGGACCAATACCTTGTGCCCACGCAATAGTTCTCAAGCCTAGCTGCTGTGCCCATCTCATCAAGCCACAGTAATATAGGGAATTTCTAATACTGGTAGTGTCTTGGATGAGACTACCGCCGCCCCAGATAAATATATCTGAGTGACGCATTGCTCGTATAACTTCCCAGGCAGACATGCGATTACAACTCTCAACGCCATAGCGCTTTCTTGTCTGGGCAGGGTTGGCAGAAAGTACTAGAGGTGCAACAGATTCCGGTAGCATTTGCAGCAGCGACGCTAGCAATGCCTCATCGCCGCCATTGCCTTTGCCGTAATAGCCACACAAAACTGCTCGTATTTGACCCATGAGAAAACTCTACCAGTTTTTGTGACCAAGAAATGAACTGGTAACTGAAGTTTACCTGTGCATTTGTACTACTATGCCATTGAAACCTAAATCCTGCACTTCAAAATGTAGTATATAGAGAACACTGAAAGCTTGTTGATTAATTTGTTGACTTTGTTGAGAATGCACCATGCCAATCCCAGGGATTCAGAAAATTGCTATATTTTCACTTGTTGCAGGTTCAGTTACTGCTATTTCCAATAGCTACACACTGAGCTGGGCGCAGGTTCAAGAAACTCAGGAAGTTTCTATCCAATTTCAAGCCATGGTTGGAGACGAGCCGTTTACCTGTGGCTCTAGTTACTCTGGTTTAGGAATTGCTGAAAGTACAGTTACTCCCACCGACTTTCGCTTTTATGTTTCTAATATTGGATTAATTGATGCCAATGGAATGGTAGTACCCCTTGAGCTAGAACAAGACGGCAAGTGGCAATATCAGAATGTCGCACTACTTGATTTTGAAGATAGGTCTAAGTCTTGTGCTAATGGTACCACTGAAACCAGAACTCAGGTGACTGGAACTGTTCCGGCAGGTGATTACACTGGTATTACCTTCATGCTTGGGGTGCCCTTTGCTCTCAATCATAATGACGCGACATTAGCCCCATCCCCGCTCAATCTTACCTCAATGTGGTGGAACTGGCAGGGAGGATATAAGTTTGTCCGCATTGATTTGGAAAATCAAAAGATGGCTGCCAGTGCTGGTGTTCGACAACAGGGTAACTCCCATAATCAGCATGGTTCTGATCATAAGGGTGAAGGACATCAAAGGCATAATAATCAAGGACATACTCAACAGGTCACTGTTCAAGGATTTCTGATTCACCTGGGTAGCACAGGATGTCAGATTGAAGGCGATCGCCAGCAGCCAACGCTCTGTAAAAATCCCAATAGATCAGCCTTGGTCTTTTCTGAGTTTAATCTGGCTGAAAACGTGATCGTGGCAGATTTAGCAGCTCTTGTCTCCGAAAGTAATTTAGAAATGAATGCTCCTGATACGCCACTTGGCTGCATGTCAGCACTAAACGATAGCGACTGCACTGCAATCATCAATAACTTCGGTCTTCCATATCAGGGTAAGCCCTCAAAGGAGCAAACTTTCTTTAGGATTGAATAGAGCTTGAAAGTTGCATTCTAAGTACGAGAGCCTGTGAGACTGCGTCGCCCGATGATCTTCGTGATACTAGGATCTGTCACCTTCTTTCTATCAATTAGTCTGAGTATTGCAATGGCAGCTACTCCACCTCTGCCTGTAGAAAATTCATCTGCCTATGAATGGGATATGCCACAATGGCTGCCATTGCCGATTGTTCCGGAAGACAATCCAATCTCAGCTGAGAAGGTTAAGCTAGGACGGCAGTTGTTCTACGAAACTCGATTATCGATTACAGGAGACTTTTCTTGCGCAAAATGCCATCAACAAGCACTTGCTTTTACAGATGGTAAACCTGTCGCCATTGGCGCAACTGGAGAGGCGCATCCCCGCAATTCGATGAGTCTTACCAACATTGCCTACAGCCCAGTCTTAACTTGGGCAAATCCGCTGATGCGGAAATTGGAAGAGCAGCTGTTAGTACCCTTGTTTGGCGAACATCCTGTCGAAATGGGCATGGTTGGAAGAGAACAAGAAATTATAACCATGTTAGAGGATGATTCTCAGTATTCTAAGATGTTTGCAGCTGCATTTGGTGATCAAGAGGAAGCAATTAGTATTCGGAACTTAGCAAAGGCGATCGCCTGCTTTGAACGCACGCTAATTTCGGCAAATTCCCCCTATGATCGTTATCGATATGGAGGAGAGCCGAGTGCAATTTCTGAGTCTGCAAAACGAGGTGAAGCGCTATTTAATAGTGAACGACTCGAGTGTTTTCACTGTCATGGCGGGTTCAATTTTTCTGATTCTATCATGCATGAACGCCTTGCATTTCAAGAAATTGCCTTTCACAATACTGGACTTTATAACCTTGATGGCAAGGGAGCCTACCCACCCAACAATACGGGAGTCTATGAAATTACTCAAGACCCATCCCAAATCGGGCATTTTAAAGCACCGACTTTGCGAAATATTGAACTAACGGCTCCTTACATGCATGATGGCAGCATGGCGACGCTGGAAGAAGTTCTTGATCACTATGCTGCCGGTGGACGAACAATTGTTTCTGGAAAATATGCTGGTGTGGGCAGTGAAAACCCACTCAAGAGTATCTTTGTCTCAGGGTTTAATTTGACTGAGGGGGAACGAAAGGACTTGTTAGCTTTCCTTCGGAGCTTAACCGATGAGGAATTTATTCACAATCGGGCATTGAGTCCGTAATCAAAAAACGAGGTCAACAGAGCCAGGAGTGTTGCCTACAACACCCCTAGCATATCAATGAAAAATCAGAAATTTACCAGTTTTGGTAGTGATCCAAGCGATCATCGATAAGTTGACACACCACTGAGATTAAACTCTGGTGACCTTATCAGCATAATCGAGATAATACTGCTGGTCGACGCTACCGTCGAACTCGAAGGGATTCTTTCTATCATTGAGCTGGAGGCGTGTCTGCCCTTGGGAAAACTCAAGAAATTCAGCCTCTTGAACCAGCACCTGATTCTTACCATCGCTGACGAAGAACTGTTCACGACCGGAATAGGAGAGAATCTGGTAGTCGGAGCGGCTACCTTCAAAAACAACAGTATCGCCACTGTCCCTCTCTTGATGAGTCCCAGCATTGACGATGATATCTTCAACACTAGCATAGATACGATCAACACCAAGCTGACCATAGAGTCTGTCTGCTCCATCTCCGCCGACGATCACGTCGTCACCATCGAAACCCCAGATTTCATCATTTCCGGCACCGCCATCAAGATTATCCTTGCCGTTGCCGGTAAAGATTTTATCATTGCCTTTGCCAGCCTTGACAGTCTGGTTACCTTTTTCAGCTTTAATATAATCATCGCCATCGGTACTCTTTGTACTGCCGTAGTCAATCATATTTTGCCGATAGAGGGTATTGGCAGAATCAGCCTCAATCAGGTTGGAATGATTGGCTAGAGGTTTTTGCACATCTACGAGGCCATCGATGTAGGAACGCTCAAATCCTTCCAGAGTAATCTTCAGGTTACTTGGTGTTGTATCGCCTGTCACCCGGTCACCCATAAAGAGTTTGAGGGTTGTGTAAAGACCGTCAGAGTCCTCAAAAACCCCATAGCGCTGAAGATAACTCTCAAAGGTTTTGGCATTAAGTTCCTTTTCGATACCAAACTCTTGTCCTTCGGAATTGACTATTTGGTGTGTCATATCAAATACACCGTATTTACGCTCTCCCAAACCATCAGTCACAGTACCGGAGATATGAACATATAAGTTATCCGGTGACATGGAGAAGTCAGCATATTCATCAGCTTCAAACCGCGTTACACCACTGCTGTTTATATCATTCGATGAGAGGAGCTCTGGTGCTCCACCATTGTTGAACCATTGGCGATTGTTTTTGGTAGTTACATCGATTAGAGCGCTTTCACTGTAAACTTTGGTGGCATCATAGGCGTAAAAACCGTTTCCGGTGAAGACTGTACTAAGATTCTCAAAATGTCCGCCATTGACAATGATACTATCGACCCCTTGTGAAAATTGGATGCCACTAACGTTACGGGAACTATTCTCTGCGCCAATCACAAGTAGATTCTCGAATGTATAGTTGTTTGTGGCATACATATTGAGGCCATTATTAGCTACTTCCCAGGCTGTGAAGTCTTCGATATCATTAATAACCTCGTTATCGAGATGATTCATGCGGTGATTACTGTCAAATCCTCGATTAACCCCAATGGCAGTATTACGCTCGAAGTCTAGAATCGCTGGGGCAGTGGGATCAATCTTGTCTGCAAAAGGATCGAAATTGAGAGGCATGGCATCAGGATCTGGATCTATCTGGAATTGAGCCTCGCGGAAGTGCCAGCCCCGTAGAGAATTCGCCGCGATATTGTCCTGTTGGATGATAAGCCGCGAGACATTTTCAAAGGCATGACCTTCATTTCCAAAATCATTTACGCCATCGCCAGCACCAGTTTTCTCGTTTCCACCGATGACCTTGGTGACAAGGTTACTATTCCATTCACCCGTTTCGTTCCCGGTTTCGGCGACGATTCCGGCACCGACAATGTTATAGACAAAATTGTCGTTGACTTTTGCATGGGAGTCATGCTGAACGATACCCCAGCCTGGGCTACCATTCACCGCATTGCCTTCCACAATGGCAAGTCCGGAACCATCTGTTGCACCGGTTCTGTGCAGATGGAGAGAGTAACGACCACGCACATTATCGGCTTTAGTGGGGTCGAGAGAAACCACTTTACCGTGGTTATTTTTGGTCGCATCATCAGCTGCAAGGGATTTATTAGTGCGCCCCAAATCTGTGAATTCAGCATTGCGGATAACTGCATTCGGGTTATGCATCATCATGAAGTGACCACGAGAGAGCACATCATCCTGATTCTCAATCCCTGAATTCTCACTGAAGATCCTTATATTACGGGAGGCATTACCAACATAAACATCAAGATCTTCATGACCTTCTGGTGGTGTGTGATCGTACTCAAGTGCTTGAGATAGTGTGAGGGTATTACCGTCAATATCCGTGATTGTTACTTCTTCATCTTGGGTGATAAGCTGACCATTTTTGTCCTCACCTAAATATTTGGTACCGACCACAACAATTGTGTCGCCGACTTGCCAGCCGCTAGCATCGCCTTCGACTTTAATAGTCGTGTCGCCAGCCTCCGCTGCCTTCATTACCAGGTGAGATTCCTTTTCTGCTCCCTGAATCGACACTTTGCCATGAGTGATAACTCCTCGGCTGAGTTGAAGCGGATCAATTTTCCGAATATCGGTGATTGGACCATTATCGGCAATCTCGATGGATGCATTGAAATGCGCTGGCATCGGGTTCTCTTCTGTGCCGATAGTGAAGGTTGATTTGACATCGGTCATCAGTGTATCCACCTTCATTGCAGTGTCTTGGTTAGTGGCGAAATGTAACTCACCATTCACCCGCACATAGTGCAATTCAGGGTTACCGCCTGGGGGAACATCATAAGTAACTGCAATACCTTCGGGGATAAATACATCTGCATCTTCACCCGGAACCAATCCGCCTTCCCATATAGCAGAGTCAGTCCAATTGCCATCAGCTATTGCTCGATGGGTTGCCTTCTCCGGTGGTAGTAAATCGAGGAGAGCTACATGCTCATTCTGTTTAGCAGGATCGTCTGGGTGTGGTAAGTTGCCATGATTATGACCGCCATCATCTGTGTTGCTATGCTCGGCATCAGTATGACCGCCATTGCCTGTGTCCCCATGCTCGGCATCAGTATGACCGTCATTACCAGTGTCGCCATGCTCAGCATTACTATGACCGTCATTACCCGTGTCACCATGCTCAGCATTACTATGACCGCCATTACCCGTGTCGTCATGCTCGGCATCAGTATGACCGCCATTATCCGTATCGCCATGCTCGGCATCAGTATGACCGCCATTATCCGTATCCCCATGCTCAGCATCAGTATGACCGCCATTATCCGTATCGCCATGCTCAGCATCAGTATGACCGCCATTGCCTGTGTCGCCATGCTCGGCATCAGTATGACCATCATCACCTGTGTCGCCATGCTCAGCATCAGTATGACCATCATCACCTGTGTCACTATGCTCGGCATCACTATGACCGCCATCACCTGTGTTGCCAGGACTTTGACTGAGGTTTACACCTTCTTGATAGGTCTCAGCAATGTCATCAGCACTTAAAACCTCATCGAAGATCTTTACACCTTGAATATCGCCGTTAAGAGTATGTTGCCTTTTTCCATTGCGGGAGCCTATGGTGAAATCACCCAACATATTAGTGAAATCAAAACTGCTCTTGCCACGCTCTTTTACAAGCGCGCCATTAAGGTACAGTTGTGTTGATTTGCCATCAAAACTTAAAGCAACATGATTCCAGGCACCAGTTGCAGGTGAGCCACTAGTAATAGAAGTTCGTGATCCATCTGCACCTCGGAAGTTGGCATTAAGTTGTCCACGACGGTTGACTTGCAGCAGGAACTGATCAGCACCTTCTGTCTCTCCATTCATATTTGAAGAAAGTAGAGCTGTGCCCCCTTTTCCGTAGCTTTCGGCATTAAACCATAGCTCTAAGGTGCCTTGTTTTACAAGCATTTCTGGTGTGTTAGCAATGGTCTTGGATCCGTCCACTCCATTGACATCAATCAGATTGGCTTTGTCGTAAATGGGTGAGGCATGATCATTATGCTCGGCATTCATGTTATCCTCCGTGCCCATATCGCCATGCTCGGCATTCATGTTAGCCTCAATACTCATATCCTCATGCTCGGCATTCATCTCAATGTCAGCACGCATGTCATCTTGAACTTCAGTGAAATTGAAACCTTCTTGATAGGTGCCAGCAATCTCATCAGCGCTTAAAACTTCATCGAATATTCTCACACCCTTAATATCGCCGTTAAGAGCATGTTGCCCTTTTGCATTGCGGGAGGCTATGGTAAAATCACTCAACATATTAGTGAAATCAAAAGCTCTGTTGCCACGCTCTTGTACTAACGAGCCATTGAGGTAAAGCTTTGTTGATTTGCCATCAAAACTTAAAGCGACATGATTCCAGGCACCAGTTGCAGGTGAGCTACTAGTAATAGAGCTTCGTGAGCCATCTGCACCTCGGAAGTTGGCATTAAGTTGTCCACGATGGTTGACTTGCAGTAGGAACTGATCAGCACCTTCTGTCTCTCCATTGAGGTTTGAAGAAAGTAGAGCTGTGCCCCATTTTCCGTAGCTTTCGGCATTAAACCATAGCTCTAAGGTGCCCTGCTCCATGAGCATTTTCGGTGTGTTAGCAATTGTCTTGGAGCGGCCCTCTCCGTTAAGATCAATTAGATTTGCGTTGTTGTAAATGGTTGAAATGCTCATGTTGTACTTGTGTGAGTTTTCGATCTAAGCGCGATAGGTATTAAGATGTGCGAAAAATACTTCGTTATACCAATTTTCTAAAAGGGTGGTAGAGATCAAGTATCTGAAAGCACTGCCCTGTCTAGCTCCCCATCTTTCAATGTCTTCTCAGAATTTAGAAAATTGGTATTAGGTACGTGACTTGAAATCACTTACAGAAGTGGAAGAGGACACCCGTAATCCTTTTGTTACCCCTGTTGAGGGGTGAACGAAATTTTGCGTGGGATTTGAGTTAGTTCTCCGCGTCTCCGCGTCTGGAGCGTCTGCTTAATTATTTCCCCACACCTTTTTTCGTTCACCCCCTGTTGAGGCAGATGTCCGACCCAGAGTAGACATCGATAGAATGAATTTTGAGGAGTGTTTCAAGCTGTGTGGTCATCAGAGACTCTAGTTCATCCCTCAAATAACCAACGTTTCACTCCGTACTATCTCAATTTGCGTACTATTTAATCTACTCTTGTTAGCTATCTTACCAAGGGAAGTCTTAGAAATTACTTAACCTTGAGACAGATTTTTATAAAGTATCTATAAATAAAATATTAAGCAGTCAGATGATTTAATATTCTGAGAATTAATGATTGCAGCTGCCGCCGTTTTATTTCTGCCTTCGCGTTGGTGTACTTGCTGTATCAATTGATAGTGAATTAGTTGCCAAATTTTCTTTTTTTGTCAACGACAAAAATAACTATAGACCTTTTGATAGATACTTTTTTATTTCTGTAGGGTCATTAAGGGAAACTGCTATAAGTTTTAGATTGAAAGATTTAGGGGCAAACCAATGCTTTACCCCTAGCTAATTCCTACTTGCTACTTCCTATTGCTCAATCACTGTATTATCAGCCACTAGACTAGATTCGTTAGCAAATTCTTGATCAATTGAGCCAACAAAGGATGGTTCAAAATCACACTTGAGGATGCGAAGTAGATAATACCATTCTCCTGACTTATTGCCACAGCTAATGTATTTTATGCCGATAACTTCACCGATGTCTGTACACAGTTCACCAGTACCGTTGTCGTAAGAGACTGCTACTTGTTGGGCAAAGTCAAACTTCGCTTTAGGAAATCTATCTTGAGGTACTTTAATGTACCAGTAGGGCTGCGGATTTTGAGATTGATCTGTCATCATAACGATACCTCCAATTGAGAAAGGTTGGGGTAGAGCCAGTGTCAGGATGTGGTAGTCGGGGCACTGGCTCTTTGCTTTGTTAAAGCACAATAACATCGTGATAAATAATTAAATATACTATTGTCACAGTAACTATTTTTAACAAAACAACGAATGATAATAGTTTCATAGTCGTTGTATTCAAGGATAAGATTTATAGGAGTTTTCAAGCTTGATCAAGTACAACGCCTCTTATTTCTGGGATAAAAGTCAGCCCTGAAGAATAATTTCTCCCCATCTCCCCCTCTCCCCATCTCCCCCTCTCCCCATCTCCCTTCAATAAGGTGTACCTCGTTCTCTTTTTTTGTAGTATGCTTGTAATCAAAGTATGTTTCTCTGACACTAGAGCCATTAGTTGATGAGAAACGACTAAAAACATCTGACAGGAAGAAAAAATATGACTGAGCTTGTAATTATCAAAAGCGCCATGACTCCTAAAGCACATAGCAAGTTAGTCACAGAGTTTTTGCTTCAATCATTCCTATGGCGAGAATGAATAACAAAATTCCTCTGTGAAGCTTGCTGACAACAAGCAGCACTTCGAGGAAACCGATGAATTTGGAATTATTAGGCTGGAACAGTTTTTTTGCCAACAACTTTGAAAAGTATTGCCAAGAAGGATATACTGTAGGTAGAGTTACTCTCGAGCATAAAAACATCTACACAGTCTATACTGAGCGGGGAGAAGTCTCGGCAGAAGTTACAGGTAAAATGCGTTACCGTACTTCTAGTCGCGAAGATTTTCCGGCAGTGGGAGATTGGGTAGTTATCAGTCTTACCCAAACAGAAAAGAGAGCTATAATTCACGTTGTTTTGCCTAGAAAAAGTAAGTTTTCTCGGAAAACAGTAGGCATTAAAACCGAAGAACAAATCCTTGCTACCAATATTGATACAGTATTTTTGATTTCAGGATTGGATGGAGATTTCAATCTCAGAAGAATCGAACGCTATTTGGTTTTGGTTTGGGAAAGTGGTGCTAATCCCGTCATTCTTCTCAATAAAGCGGATTTGTGTGATGATTTTGAGGGATGCCGACAACAAGTAGAAGCGATTGCCTTTGGTGTGCCCATTGTGGTTTTGAGTGCCCTTAACAATCAAGGAATTGGTGCTTTAACGCCTTACCTTAGTCAAGGAAAAACCGTTGCCTTGCTAGGCTCTTCCGGCGTTGGGAAATCTACCCTCACCAATCAATTAATGGGTAGAGCAGTACAAGCAGTGCAATCAGTGCGCCAAGGAGATAGCAGAGGGCGACATACCACTACTAATCGAGAATTGATGATTTTGCCCTCTGGCGCTTTGCTGATTGATACTCCAGGGATGCGGGAAATTCAGATTTGGGCAGGTAATGAAAGCTTTCGCGATACCTTCACTGATATCGAAACCCTAGCTAAGGAGTGTCGTTTTCAAAATTGCCTACACGACTCAGAGCCTGGTTGTGCGGTGCAACAGGCGCTCTCAGAAGGTACTATCGATTACCAGCGTTTCCTTAGTTACCAAAAACTGCAAAAAGAACTTAACTATCTAGCCAGAAAACAGGATCAAAAAGCTTATCTAGATGAGAAGAAACGATGGAAAAAATTTAGTAAATCTCTGCGCAGGATGAAAAAACGCTAGTTGACAATGAACCATGAACCATGAACAATTGAAAAGCGCTATAGCGTTTCTCGAATAACTGAGATACAACTAGTTCTGTTTGCTGCTCCCTACTCCTTGCTCCCTAAAACCAAGAAATTTGTATCTCACCAATTTGAAAAGCGCTATATATTATCGTTAACTACTTTGATGGCAAACCCAAGTCTCAAAAACCCTAGCGCCAATTTCATACTGTTCGTCATCTACTTTAAGGATGACACCAGTGCCAGCAAGTATCTCCAAAGCATCTGCAATTTCTCCAAAACTCAAAGAGGTTTGTGGCACTAAAGTTTCAGCAGTTCCTTTTCGTTGCTTAACCAATGCTAAATAAACAGCTTGCTCAGTTTTGTCGAAGGCATAGCTGCGTTGCTTTTCCTGCCACCAGCTGGAAAAATCTCTGTCATGCTGCCTAATCAGGTAACGCATTAAACTCTCAGGAGAACGAGGTTTATCCCTAAATTGCTCATCAAAGAGAGTGTTAAGTATTTGCTGAGTTAAGTAGGGATGGCCTCCTGCCCATTTAATCACCCAATCGATTTGTTCATCAGTTAAATAAATTTGTTCGTCATTGCTTCGCTGAGCTATCAAAGCTCGTGTTTCTGATTGAGTTAATACACCCAACCACTCAACCTCTGCAATATTAAGTAATGGAGAGCCAACACGCTGCTGATAATCTTTCAAGTCACGATAGCCAGATAACAAGAAACCCAGGAAAGGTTTGAGGGCAATGTCACTATCCTTCAATGAGCGCAGATAACTCCAAGCATCATTAGCCCAATCTTGGCTGACAATGAATTCAGCACCATCGAGGAAGAAGCAAATCCCTTCAAAATTCTGTTTTTGTATTTGCTTGAGGAGTTTGAGCAAATCCTGGCGAAAGTCTTCATGAATGAGGTGGCGTTCGTGGTCTGGATTGGTAAGATTTAACTTAAGACCAAGTTTTGGTAAACCGATTTCGATTTGTCCTCCGGGAATCTGCCTCAAGAGACGACGGTAACTTTTTCGCCAGCCTGATACAGCAGTCTCTTGATGCTGCCTCATTGCTTCCTGCAATCGGGCAATTAGAAGATAGCGGAGGTGTTCTAGACTTTTTGGTTGCTCCTGCTGTAGATTAAAGAGAACGGGAAAGGCACGACTAGATTCGCCCTTGCCAGTATCCAAGAGGCTAGATCTAAGCACATTCAAAGCACTGCTTTTGCCCAGGCGACGCCCTCCCAAGAGAATCCTAACTTGGAAGGGTGAGCGTTGTACTGCTGAAATTAAACTGCTGCGTCCAAAAAAATCACGAGGCTGTGTAAGTGCAACTCTAAAATTGTCGTATGGTCTTACTGTAGCTGCCATTGGCGCATCTCCTCCTCTTTCATTTGCATCCGCAGCCAGCGCGACATCAGGGGGACTTTGCTTCGATAATAATCATTATCCTCTGACTCTTGGCGTTCTACTAATCCCACTGCTTCCAGCCATAATAGAGCATCTAAGCATTCGCTCTTTGTCAAGATATCGATAAGTCGCTCTTTAATAACTTGCTCCGAGATTCCATTGACTGAATTCTGATTACAGGCAAGTAGGCGTAAAATAGCGATCGCAGAATTAAAGTTACGCTTTTCAATATCTGCCCAAATGTTCTGACGACAGTAGTCTTTCAATACAGCAGAATGGGCAAAGGGCTTGTTGAGATAACGCTGGGCTGCTAACCATGGGATTTGCCCTTTCTCGGAAGCTGCCAATTTCTTGCACAGTAAACTTGCCAATTGTCGAGCAATAAAAGGATGCCCACCACTTTCTCGATGGATAGCTGTTAGTGTTTCTTGATCAAATGTTACCCCCATTAGTTTGCCAATATCGGTAAGCATCCTAGTTGTTTCTTCTGGAGAGAAAGGTGACAAAAACACTTCTTTGAAGAAACTGAAGACTGGGTTAGTGGGAACACCTGCTTGTCTCCACTGATTGATGCGATTGCAGTCGGGATGAACATCAGCGACAAGCAGGGAGAGTACTCGCTGCTCCTGACTTAAGGCTCTAAATGCGCCAAAACAGGCATTGAATTCTTCTGCCTTTTCCCTGGAATCTAACTCAGTGGGAATTATGCGTTCAATTTCATCTAGAAATAATAAAATAGGTAGTTCGTATCCAGTTTGGTTGATTACTTTGACTAGTTTAATAACTCGCTGAAGAAATTCAGAGGTGAATTCACAAGCTGGGCATTGAGGCTCGAAGGGTTGAAAATTTGTGATTGATTCTAGAGTACGCTTCCCTAATAATTGGGAAAGTTGCTGAAGAATTTGATTAAATAGTTGAGTGCCATAATGCTGTCTGCCTCCATAGGGTTGAAGATCAATATGAATCACAGGATGTCGCTGTAAGGCAAAACTCAACTGAAGGAGCATTGAAGTTTTACCTGACTTGCGTAATCCAAAGATACCAATTCCTTGGTTTCGCTGGAGATTATCTCCTAAACGATGTAACAGCTCCCCACGCCCAAAAAAGGAGAGAGTATCGCCAATGGCATTACGATCATCAAATAAGTCAGCACCTGGAAGATAACGGTCTGTATACTGGGCTAAGATGCCAGCAGATTTACCTTGCTCTAATAATGCCTGTTCCACTGCTGCCAAAGGCATAGGAATAAGAACAAAATGATCCCGTAGCCGCACCTCAGCCATCCGCATCCGAAAGAGGGTATCTGGTGGTTCTTGATAGAGAATCATACCAGCTTGTTGCTGGTTTTGTTTCTTCAATTTGGTTGATTGCTCTACCAATTCAGTTACGTCTTGATCAATTGGCTGTTCAAGAGCCAACTTTACTGGTATTGGTGCATAGGGTTTGAGCCTACCTGGAGCAGAGGTGACTAATAGAGTATTTTTGCTTTGACGGTTGGTGTTGGCTCCTGCTTGGTTGAAGAATTGCTGCACTTTTGCCAGGGTTTGATTAATGATTTCTTGCTTTTGCCTGGCTTGGATAATTCCCCTGCTCAACAGCAATAGTATTTCAGGGCGACGCCAAAGAATAATTACCCCAATTAACAATAGTGAAACTAGAGTTAAAACAATAATCTTGAATGCTATAGCAAAGATACGAACTCTTATTTCATTTCTGAGAACATTTATAGAACGGCGTATAGAAGCTACATTTTCCTCTTGGAATCCAAATTTAGTTAAGGTTGTGGGATCTAGTGGCTCTTGAAAAGATTCAATAAATTTTAAAGCTGGCTCTAAATCAGAGCTAGCTTGTTTTAAATCTGAGATGGAGAGGGTATCTACTTGCTTTTGGAAGTCAACTGCTATTTGACTAAGTACAGAACTAACATGAGAGCGAACTAGTTTATCTTCATGTTTGAGTGCTTTCTCCAGGATTGGCAGAGTTGGTAAGCCAATTTCTTGAAGTGCAAAGGCAGCGCTGCTACGAACCGCTAGATTTTGGTTATTAAGTGTTTCAATTAGTTTAGGGACTGCTGGTAAGCCAATATTCACTAGGGCAAAGGTGGCTCTAAGGCGAACTACTTCATCCTCATCGCTTAAAGCTTCTATCAGAGCAGCAATAATAGTAGTACTTTCTTGGTTGATTTCTCCTAGTTCAAAAGCAGCTTGGGCGCGAATACGCCAATCACTGTTGTTTTTTAACTGCTCAATAGAGTAAGTAATTTCGGTAAGGGAAGAATCTTGTCCCCACCCCTTGCTGATATTCAACAAAGGTAGCAAGACGCTGAGTAAAGTAACTGCAACTAAGATAGATAACTTTCTTAGCAAGGCAGAAGGCAGAAGGCAGGAGGCAGAAGGAACAAGAGTTTCAGTCATTAACTAATATCAAATGAACATATAGGTTAAATGCGTATAAAACCTAATACCTAATACCTAGTTCAATCAGGAATTGTACTATCGCTGTAAATCAAGGGACGCTCGCCCTTCTCTATTCTTTCTTGTAACCACTGTGGTTGAGCGCTAAAGGAAATAGACATAGTGTTATCAGGGGATACTTGGTAAATCCATTTCTCACCAGGACAAATAGATGATTCTAAATTAGGAACTGACTCAGGCCATTTTCCTTCTTTTGCTGCTAATTCTTTGATTTGCAAAATTTTCTGCGTCAATTCTAATTCAAGCATGGCATGATCCCCTTTGAGACGTTGATTGATAAAACTTGGAATACCTGGGAAAATATCGTGACCTAGAATATTCCACCAGCTGGGAGTATCATAAATCACCGCCAGATCATAAGAACATATGTTTTGTGTTTGCTTTTTGGAAAGTGCTTGTTTTGCGACTGGAAAATAGTCAACAGCAGAAAAGCGATAGTAAGGCTTAGCAATTGGTCTTAAAATTATGAGCCACTGAAGATCTAAATCTTCTAGTTCTCTGAAAGTGTAGGAATTGAAGTTTTTTATTATTCTGAAATTACCAATAAATTCCCCCTCTACACTTGTCAAAATTGATTTGCTGTAATTGTGATCAAGCAAGCCCTGCTGCCACTTGGGAGGCAAAGAATCAAGCTTGCGAATTACGCCTATCTGTTCTTTCAACACAATTATGGCAACAAGTTGAGAAATTAGTATAGGTTGATTACGAAGGGACTTGTTAATTTTCCAGGAAACTTCCAGCATCTCTGAAGCTGCTTGAGTTTGACCACGGCGGTTTTTTTCTAGAATATCTAGAAGGAGTAATCTTTGAAGATTAGCTACACTTAAGTGGCTGGGCAAAGCATATTCATAATCCCCTTCTAAAATTGGGGCTATATACACTCGAAGCTGTGGCACCTCATTATTCAGAACATGGTTACGAATTGCTTCTAGAGAGTCTGCTTTTGAGGCAAGATAACGCTGTAATTTTTCTGGAGGAGGATCTACTTGGTCATTTGGTTTAACGATTTGAGCCTCCAGGTATTCTTTAAGCTGTTTCATAATTTTTTGAAAAGCCTGTATCTCTGTTGTAGAAAAAGAAACGCTGAAATCAGGGTGTGAGCTAATGTAAGCATCGACGGTAAATTCGTCAGGATTGATTGACATGCCCATTCTTGATTTCGCAGTTAACGCCTGTAGCTTTAAAGCAGAATTGTTAGGTTCAGTTAGAGGAAACTGCTGGGCAAATTTCTCAATTTCCTGCTCAATTTCTTTTTCCAGTTGAGCAGCAAGAAAATTACCGCCGACTATCCAAATTGCCAGCAATCCAACAAAAACAGGAATAGACCATCGCAGAAACTTGAGTAACCGCAAAAGCATAAAGGAAATGATGAGAATGAACTAAAACGAGTCCTTGAATTCCAGAATCTCTTTACCTTTAACCTCTAGTCACTGGTATAAATACTAGTTTTAACCCACATTCGGAGAAAAATCTAACCCCCCAGAATCAAAAAAATTGGAGTTACTCCCTCCTGCCTCCTGCCTCCTGCCTCCTGCCTCCTGCCCTCTGCCTCCTTCAACCCAATGAGCAATGAGCAATAAGCAATGAACCATAAATAACCTCTGCTCAGAGTTTATAAAACTTGATAAACAACGGCACATTTGTCAAGCAACTCAAAAAATCAGTGGCTAGAATGGCATCAAGAAACTGTGAAGATGGATGTCGTCAGGCACCTAAGTAATAATCGACCCCATGCCTTCTAGACATGGGCTTGAAGATTGAAAAGAACCTGACCAGACGGCTAAATTTTCTAGCAGCCGTTATCGGCAAGAGTTAAAGTTCGTACCTTAGGGTGCGTGCCAGCCCTAAGCTCTACAATTCCAGCATTAAACAGGTGTATATGGTTAAGCCAGTGTGCTGGAAAAAGTACCGACCGATAACAACGTCGAGGCAAACTTTCACCCCGCAAGGGAGATTGGAACTCATGTTCGTCTTAACTGTAGATAAAAATAGATTTCCTCTTAACCCTACCCATCCGGCAAGGGCGAGAAAGTTTCTCCAGCAAGGAAGAGCTGTTATTTTACGGCGCTATCCCTTCACAATCATGCTCAAGGATGTTGAAAGCACCTCTGATGTTCAAAAGTATCGACTCAAGTTAGACCCTGGCTCTAAGACAACTGGTATTGCTATAGTCGCTGACGAGCGAGTGATTTGGGCAGCTCAACTTCATCACAGGGGCTATAGCATCAAGCAATCGTTAGAGTCTCGCCGTCTCCTGCGACGGGGACGGCGAAATCGACATACCCGTTACCGCCAGCCTCGATTTGACAATCGAATTAGAGCCGACGGCTGGCTGGCTCCCAGCCTACAACATCGGGTACTCAGTACCATGACTTGGGTAAAACGGCTGCGGCAGTTTTGTCCCATCAGTGCCATTTCGATGGAGTTGGTTCGTTTTGATACCCAGCTGATGCAAAATCGAGAGGTGTCGGGAGTTCTCTACCAGCAGGGGGAGTTAGCTGGCTACGAAATTCGGCAGTACCTCTTAGAGAAGTGGGGCAGGCAGTGCGCTTACTGCCAAAAAAAAGGAGTACCTCTAGAAGTTGAACACATCCATCCTCGTTCAAAAGGCGGCTCTGACCGTGTAAGTAATTTAACTCTGGCTTGTTGTAAGTGCAACCAGAAGAAGGGCAACAAACCAATAGAGCAGTTCCTTAAGAAAAAGCCTGAGCTACTCAAGGGTATACTGACTGCTGTCAAGAGCCCCCTTAAAGATGCAGCAGCGGTTAACTCAACTCGATGGGCGTTGTATGGGGCATTGAAAGAGACAGGCTTGCCCGTCGAAATTGGAACTGGTGGCAGAACTAAATTCAACCGAACCCGTCAACAACTGCCTAAGACTCACTGGCTTGATGCAGCCTGCGTCGGAAGCTCTACACCCGAATCATTGAAGGTGTTAGTTGCCAAACCTTTGACTATCACCGCCACTGGTCATGGTACTCGCCAGATGTGCCGAACCGATAAATATGGTTTCCCCTCTAGGTACGTACCTAGAAACAAATTTGTCAAAGGTTTTCAAACGGGTGACATTGTATCGGCAATAGTCACCACTGGCAAAAAGATTGGAACTTATGTTGGTCGTATTGCAGTACGTTCAACTGGTAGTTTCAATATTTCCACAGCTAATGGTTTGGTTCAAGGTATTAGCTACAAGTATTGCAGCCGTGTACAAGGGAAAGATGGATATCAATATTGCTTCTCATAAGGAAGCCCTATCAGGCTGCTGTTTCTGTAAGGGGAGAAGAAGAGAGGGAAGATAAGGGGGAATGTGTTGTATAAACTCATCCCCCCACACTCCAAACACCTCCAACACTTCTTCTTCTATCTTCAAGCCTCCCCATACATGAATGATAGGGGTCTCCATTTTTCCCCTTACCAACCCCGATTTACTGATGACAAAACCTGCGCCTCAAGGAAGCACAGCCAATAACTCAAACCAGTCCTATTGTTATAATCCCGATTGTCAGCATCCAGAAAATCCCCCTGATGCCCTATTTTGCCAAAGTTGCGGTTCCAACTTACTACTGCAAAACCGCTACCGGGCTATTCAACTAATTGGTAGCGGTGGTTTTGGCAGAACCTTTCGTGCCATAGATGAATCTAAACCATCTCAACCCTACTGCGCCATTAAGCAATCCTTCCCTCAGCAGCAAGGAAGCAAAAATCGAGAAAAAGCCTCAGAATTATTTCGTCAAGAAGCCCAGCGCTTAAGTACACTGGGCTATCATCCCCGTATTCCTCAACTGCTAAACTATTTTGAGCAAGAGCAACATCAGTATCTAGTACAAGAGTTTATTCAGGGCCAAAATTTAGCTCAAGAATTAGCTCACGAGGGACCATTCACAGAAAGCGAGATTAGGAAACTGCTTGAGGATTTATTACCACTGCTGCAGTTTGTCCACACCTATCAAGTTATTCACAGAGATATTAAGCCAGAAAATATTATCCGTCGCCAGCTTGACGGTTCCTTAGTATTAGTAGATTTTGGGGCGGCAAAGTTTGCCTCGGAGACGATACTGGGAAAAACTGGAACTGTAATTGGTTCTGCTGCTTACACTTCCCCAGAGCAAGTCAGAGGTAAAGCTGTTTACGCTAGCGATATCTATTCCTTAGGCGTCACCTGCATTCACCTACTCACTGAGATTCCTCCCTTTGATCTTTTTGATAGTAGTGAGGATGCTTGGATTTGGCGACATTACTTAGGGAAAAAACCAATAAGTAATTCTCTAAGTAAAATTATTGACAAAATGCTGCAAAGTGCCACCAAGCGGCGCTACCAATCAGCAAATGAAGTACTCTTAGACTTGGATGCCAAACCCACTATTAGCCCTCAAAAGAAATGGGCAGCAGCAAGTCTGCTTATCGCAGTGGGGCTTTTGGGAGTGCGGTATTTGGTAAATCCGTCACCACAGCAGGTTTCCACTGGTAACCCAACGGTAATTACTCAACCTTCAACCAAACAATCACCCTCATCAAAACAACCGCCCCGCCAAACACCACCAGGGGGTTTGTATGGTTATGCAGATAATGGTGAGCTGCAAGCCTTCCCCTTGCAGCATACAGCAGTATCAGCCAAAATCTCCGGTAATATCTCCCGTGTGGAAGTTAAGCAGACTTTTGCTAATCCCTCTAACAATCCGATAGAAGCAGTTTATGAATTTCCTCTACCTGATGAGGCGGCAGTCGATGACATGGAAATTCGGATTGGCGATCGCATTATCCGGGGTATGATCAAAAAGCGTGAGCAGGCTGAAAAAATCTATGAGCAAGCCAAAAAAGAGGGTAAAACCGCTGGCTTGTTAGAACAAGAGAAAGCTAATATTTTTACTCAGTCTCTGGCGAATATCCAGCCAGGAGAAAAAGTTGACGTTATTATTCGCTACACCAATAGTCTGAAATTTGAAGGGGGAGACTATGAATTCTCTTTTCCCATGGTAGTAGGGCCACGCTATACCTCAGGAAACGCCTTAAAACCCTCCTTTGGTGAGCAACTATTGGGCGGAGTTGCCTATGCTTCCAACCATAATTTAACTACTTTACCAGCTACTAGATCCGGTCATGATATTGATGTGAGTGTGGAAATTGATGCAGGTGTGCCAATTTCCGAGGTAAATTCTCCCTCCCATAGCGTAGCTATCCAAGCTGCCAGTTCAACTGTAAAGGTGCAACTAGCTAAGGAAGAGGCAATAGCTAACCAAGACTTAATCTTGCGCTATCGGGTTGCCGACGCTTCTACCCAAGCTACAGTATTAACCCAATCAGATCAACGAGGTGGTCATTTCGCTACCTATTTGATTCCAGCCCTTGAGTATAAGAGTAACGAAATTGTACCCAAGGATGTAGTATTCCTAATTGATACCTCTGGTTCTCAATCCGGTGCTCCCATCGAGCAATCTCAGGAATTGATGCGCCAGTTTATTAATGGTCTCAATCCTAAGGACACTTTTACTATTATTGACTTTTCCAATCGTACTACTCAACTCTCTCCTAAGCCCTTAGCCAATACCCCAGCCAACCGCAGAAAAGCAATTGCCTATGTCAATCGACTCAGTGCTAATGGCGGCACCGAGTTAATGAATGGTATTGATACAGTACTGGATTTCCCCGCAGCGCCAGCAGGAAGGCTGCGCAGTATTGTACTTTTAACAGACGGTTTGATTGGTAATGACGAACAAATCATTGCCAAAATTCAGAAGGAGCTTAAGCCTGGTAACCGACTCTATAGTTTTGGAGTTGGCCCTCACAGTAATCGCTTCTTGATTAATCGCTTGGCAGAATTAGGAAGAGGAACTGCTGAAATTTTACCCCCCAACGAATCAGCTGAGGAGGTAGCAGCAGAATTTTTCCGTGAAATTAATAATCCCGTACTTACTAATATAGAAGTCAGCTGGGTAGGTTCTGGTAAGGAAGCAGAAATCTATCCCCTCAAAGCACCAGACTTGTTTGCTAATCAGCCACTGGTTTTATTTGGACGTAAACAGGATCGTAGTAACGGGAAACTGAGGATTCGTGGTATTGCTGCTGGTGGTAAACGCTATGAAAAAATTCTCAATGTAAACTTCGACCAAGTAAGTGGTAATGGAGCGGTCGCTCAACTTTGGGGCCGTGCTCGTATTAAAGACTTAATGAATCAAATGTATGGGGATGAAACTCCTGATGCAGTCAAGGCTGTTACTGATGTAGCACTAGCTTATCGCTTGTTATCTAAGTATACCGCTTTTGTTGCTGTTTCTGACCAAGGGGAAGTTGACTCTACTAATACTGAAGCCAAATCTGAAGACAATAACTACCCAGTTGCGGTGCCAGAGCCAGACCAAATTTTTGCCCAAATCTTTTCGCTATTATTGTTAGGAATATTTTTGGCTAGGAAAAGGTTAAAGTTATTGTTGATGATTAAGTAAAGAGTTTGATTTGTAGAGGCTTTGCACTGCAACGTCTCTACAACTGGATTTTGTCAGATTATGATTTTGTAGGAGAGACTGGGTTATTTTCCCTTACAGTAATTATGCATAAAATGTCGGAGTTATGGGTAATTATTAAATTACCCTTAGTCCAGGAATCCGGTTAATTTTGTCTTTATTTGTTTTGCTCATGCGCTCACAAGTAGATAGTTGATTACTTTTTTAAATGCTAGACTATATATTTTGAATTAAGATAACACCAATAATGCCAGAAAAACAATTAGCTCAATTTTCTCTACCGGATGGAACTACATTTCTGGTGGAAATTGAGGAACCAGAAAGTAGAGCTATTCAGCGAGTCGCTCTGCCATCGGGAAAACAAGTCCTCAAGGCACAGCAGACATTTGAAGAAGCCCTAGATAAAATCAAACCCGTCGCTTCTGCGATTATCACTAAATTGCGTGATCTTAATCAACCTGCTGATGAAGTAGAGGTGAAGTTTGGATTGAAGTTGACGGCAGATGCTGGAGCTATCTTTGCTTCTGTTGGTGGGGAAGTGAGCTATGAAATTACCTTGAAATGGAGTAATAAGCTATAAACCATTTAATTTGTCTATGCTCCCTGCTCCCTGCTCCCTGCTCCCTGCTCCCTGCTCCCTGCTCCCTAAAACCCAGGAATTTGTACCTCATGAGTATGAGAAATGCTATATAAGCTTTAAATGTACAGCAGCTTAATCAGAACAAATGGATTTTAATGCCCATAAGACTTCAATCCTACGTCTCTTTTGTCAGGAGCGAGTAGTTGGTATTGCTTTTCTAGTGTCTGAACAATACGCTTTAACCTGTGCTCATGTCGTGGCAGAGGCACTGTTAATTTCTCCCACGACACAGAGCTGCCCTGATGGAGAAATAAAAGTTGATTTCCCTTTACTTAATTCGACAAATAAGTTTTCGGCGAGGGTTGTTTGCTGGCATCCTCAATCGGATTTAGATTCTGAGGAAGCAAGGGAAGATATTGCCGTTTTGAAGCTTGAGCAACTTCCTGATTCTGCTCAGTCTACTCGCCTGCTTTTATCGGAAAGTATTTCAAATAATCCATTTAAAGTATTTGGCTGTCCGAAGGGAGTTTCTTTTGGGGTTTGGGCAACTGGGGTATTATCAGAGCAAAATGCTAAACAGTGGATTCAACTGCAAGATACTAGGGTAACTGGATACGCGATTGAACCAGGATTTAGTGGTTCTCCAGTTTGGAATGAAGAATTACAGGGTGTGGTGGGAATGGTAGTTGCAGCAGAGTACACACGAAAAACGGCAAAAGTTGCTTTTATGATTCCGGTACAAATTTTAGTTAAGGCTTGGGGAAATTTGGAGATGTTAGCTG
>JAAHGS010000229.1 GCA_010692645.1 Symploca sp. SIO2E9 | reverse complement strand
AATTCGTGGGATTCAGGCATCAAGGGTGAGATTGCAGGCACAGCCTGTCTAACATCTCCTACGCCTAGGGTTGAACTCCCAACCCTTTTAATAATGATAGTATGTCTACAATCGAGGATCAACCAAACATCTAACGCGGCTTGAAAGCCTTAACATCTCGGCTTCGCTCGATGTTAAAGCTGAGCGAAGCCGAAGCTTTAACGCTACATCCCACGCTTAAAAGACGTGGGCTTTGCTTACTTCTTTGTAAGATCACAGTCTGGTTAGGACTATTATAATTTGTAAGTAAACAGGAAAAATCAGTCTAACGCTACACAGACTGATTTTACTACAGAAGAAGGATTTTGACAATGCAAGGACATAATTTTCTCTCTAATCTTAACAATCGCCGTGCAGATGCTAACTCTCAACTGACTGTAACGATTGAAGACTTACTCAAGCAAGTTGAGGATTTAAGAGAGCAGCTCAAGCAGTCTCAGGATGCCTCTCAACGAGAATCTGGTGCTGAGGGGATCGCCAAAGAAGCTGCCAAGGCTGTCGTCAGAGCTACAAAAATGCTAATGGCTACCTATGGCTCTGAGGGAGTTCAACTATTCAGAGAGCATTTGAACGGGGTGATTGATGACCCCAACGAGTACGATGGTGATTGGACACCAATTCACGAACTGCCAGAACTACCAGAGGTAGAAGAAGATGCAAAAATAGAGGATTTGGAACCAGCGCCAGCACCTAGCAGTAACGGGAATGGGAAGGTTGAAACTGTTGAGGTTGAGGTGTCAGCAGAAGTAGTTGAAGATGATTCAGTAAGTAATGCTCAGGAACTAGATTTTAGCGGATTCAAAACGGTGAGGGAGTTGAAACAGTTTGCCGCTGATTACATTGATGTGCGTAGGAAAACACGCCGGAAAATTGAGGAACAATTGCGCCAAGCCTTAAAAGATCAAGGGGTTAAGCAATCAGACATTGAACAGCGACTACACAGGTTTAGTATGCCAGGGGCAAGGAAATAAATATAGCAGTCGCCACAGCTGTTAGGACATTTTCTTGCTCCCTGTTCCCTGTTCCCTGTTCCCTGTTCCCTTTGAGTCAAAATACGATGTCCTAACCGACATATCGGTTGCTATAATACCAAATTCTGGTTAAAACCACCTTTATCATCTAAACCCAAGTATTTTACTGGATGCGATCGCAAATCTTCTCTAGTTGAGTCCTTAATTTTGCCCAATAATCCAGGCATTAATGATTCCATTGGTCTACTCAATCTCAACAAACAAAGCTTTCTGGCTTTAAAAACACAGCAAGTAATAAGTAATAATTAAGTATTGAATTAAACTTATTACTTATTACTTATTACTTATTACTTAGACAACAATGGCGACTTACTAAACAATAACGGTAATGTCACTGAAGTCTAGAGATGGTGCACCAGATAGTTTTGCAAACTGCACTTGTGCTTGCTTTCCTGTACCATCAGCATCAAAGAATAAATCACCAGTCTTCTTATTGTAAATAAATCGGTCATCAGCATCTTGAGCTGATGATCCAAGAGTAAATTGCTTTGATTCTAGTGTACCTAAGGTAAGTCCACCCCTAAAGCCGTTACGAGATACCTGAATCTCATCCCCCTGATAGGGGTTAAAGTCTGTAATAGTATCAATCCCTTGATAGGGACTGTAAAAGACGAAATCATCTGCTCCTGAACCACCTGTAAGGGTATCTCTGTCAGAGTAGATAATTGGATAGTCTATGATTAACTTATCTGATACCAATGAATCAGAACTACCTGTGAGGGCATCATTTCCAAAGCTTCCTACTGTTGCAACATCCCCTGTGAGCGCATCTAGTGTACCTGTATCAGCTGTGATTTGTTCTCCAGTCTCTGCATAGGCGATTGCAAAAGGAAATAGACGAGTACCGCCAACAATAGTGTCATCACCTTTACCACCATTGAGGTTATCATTGCCGTTGCCGCCCTCAAGATAGTCTTTGCCGATACCACCATCAAGTTTGTCATTACCAGTTTCACCATAAAGCTTGTCGTTGCCGCTGCCGCCAGATAACTTATCGTTGCCACCAACAGGATAAGGGTAGTAGATGCTAGTGGTGAGGTATGGATATCGATAAGGGTAGTAGTTTCCAGAATCACCATACAAAACGTCGTTGTCTTGGCCACCATTGATGCTGTCAGAGCCACCGCCACCATACATAAAGTCATTGCCGCTACCGCCAGACATATAGTCATTGCCACCGGCAGGATAGGGGTAGGGATAGTAAGTAAGGCTGTTGCTAGAAGCTATATCGCTAGAAGTTATATTGCTAGAATACAATGGGTAAATGTAGAATCCGGAGTCACCATACATATAGTCGGTGCCACTGCCACCATAAAGCTTGTCCTTGTCGCTACCGCCAAACATATAGTCATTGCCGCTACCGCCATAGAGAGTATCCCTGCCAATGCCACCATAGAGACTGTCATTTCCAGCTCCGGCGTAGAGAAAGTCGTTTCCACCCTCCCCGTAAATCCAGTCATTTCCACCCCGCCAAGCTATAACCCAATCATTTCCTCCTCTAGCCAAAATTAAATCGTTTTTGGGAGTGTCGAAAATGAGGTCAGAATAGGGAGTACCTTCAATTAAATAGAAGGGACGGATATATGGAAACTTGGGCAATAAAGTTAGTGAGTCAGTTGTAGCTATTGATGATGAAGCTTCTAGATTTGTTGAAGGTAGTGCTTCTGGCAATAAGCTATCTATATCCTGGAAATTATCCAGTGGAGTCGGTTCATCCACTGGGGTTTTTGTTTTCAAACTATCGCTGACTACAGCTAAATCTTCTGTAGACAATTCGGAGGAAAGTTCATTGAGATCCAGATTGAGTGCTTCAGGCATAATTTATTTCCTCGTTAATAATAATTCAGGCAAGTAGATAGACATTTATAGAAATGCCCACTAACAGTAATTAAAAACAATTTCAATCTAGATTGGTTGCCAGGTTGGCAGTGATATTTATAAAGTATTTTTACAAGTCAAATAATTTTAATAAAGCAATTTATTAAACTCTGATCATAAAATATTTAATGCAATGTTTATCAAAATTTTTGGTTTTTATAGAAGTAGTGTCATTTCAAATAGAAAAAAGAATTATATAAATAGTCTGAATTTAAGTAATAAGTAATAAGTAATAGGGAATAGGGAATAGGGAATAGGGAATAGGGAATAGGGAAGTTTTTAACAGAAAAATTTCCCTACTCCCCATTTCCCTAGTTACTTTTAACTCTGGTTATTGGGCGGTTCAAACACAAGTTCAAATTTAATTTCGGCAATTTGTTGACGGCAGAATTTTAGATTCCTTTCGGCATCGACACGACTGCGGTAGCGAGTAACAACAACCCATTGCATCGGGGAAATTAAACGCACAATTGCCCAAGGCTCATTGCTGTTTTGATCGTACATAATGAGTATGACTCCTTTTATATGTTATTAGGAGCCAGAGCCAGCCCGTAGCGGTTCAAACTTGGGGGCTGGCTTCTGACTTTGTTGTAACTGCAATTGTTGCAACATTTTTAATTTATCACAAACTAAAAGAAGCAACAAGATATTTTAATAAAAAAACATAAAAGGGAGGATTCAAATTTGCCTGTGCAATTGTGCCTTGGTTCCCAGCACTACGAATTACTAATGGCAAAGGTGTTTTCACAGCCAGAGTACTTTCAAGAGTTCACTAGACTATTGATGCTTCAATGAATCATCAACCATGAATCAAACTGTCTTTCTCAGTGAAAACTAATAATTCACTCAGTTTGAATTCATTTGTGGAAAAGATAATTATAAGGGAGAATAATTTCTGTAGGCAGGTCTAGCTCAAGTGAGTGATGATGCATGAAGCAACAAAATCGTGCTAATAGGAATATCAAGCGACTTTTTTATTTTTTCCTAGTTGCTTTCTTGGTTGCTCTCCTCATTATTGTGCAGGCGAAGTATTTTAATGTCCAGCAACTGCTAACTAATGCCTTGGCATGGGTTGAGAGTCTTGGTTCCTGGGCACCAGTTGCTTTCATTATTATTTACAACCTAGCGACTGTGCTATTTGTACCAGGGGCTATTCTCACCCTAGGAGGAGGTGTCATCTTTGGTATGATTTGGGGTTCTATTTATGTCTTTATTGCTTCAACCTTAGGCGCTATATTTGCATTTTTAATTGGACGATATCTTTCTCGCCATTGGATTGCCAAACAAATTGAGGGCAATACTAAGTTTAAAGCTATTGATCAATCTGTTGCTAAAGAAGGATTCAAAATTGTCTTGTTAACTCGCCTTGCCCCTGTGTTTCCTTTCAATCTTTTGAATTATGCTTTCGGAGTAACAAGGGTTTCTTTCAAGGATTATTGCTTAGGTTCAGTTGGCATGATTCCAGGTACATTTATGTACGTTTACCTTGGTTCTGTCGTCGGTGATCTTGCGATGATTACCACAGCCAACCAATCAGCAAATCCTCAAGCCCAAACTGCCCAGTTCATAATTCATATGCTAGGTGCAATGCTCACAGTGGCTGTAACTATCTACATGGCTAGGGTGGCACATAAGGTTTTAGAGAATAGCTGAAGTTAATTAATCCGATGGAATCTGAAATTTTTCTAATAACCAAGCTCCAACTTTACTATGATTAGTTTTGCGAGTTCGTTTGAGAGCTTCTTCTAATAAATAAATTTCTAATTTTGGTAAAACTTGAGATTCTCTAATTCTACAACTTCCTCCATTTTCGACAGCAAAGGCAATAATTTGAACGTCCTGTACATCAACAATCCAATATTCTTTAACTTCTAAATCTTCATAAAGGAGTCGTTTTTCTCCTTTATCATCAGCTAGGGAGGTGTTAGCAATTTCTATAACTAAGGTGGGAGGAGGAAAGTTATCGAGTTTGATAATCGATGTTCCATAGGGAATGGCATCAACTGTTTCTCCAATGTAGTAAGATAAGTCAGGTTGAGCATCTTGATAACCAGTTTTCCGGTAGGTACAGTTGTCTTTCCCATTTAAATTAATTCCTTTGCAAGTAGCATAGAGGTTAATAGCATAGGTAATAATGGAGTGGTCACTGGCATGATCATTTCCCAAAGGTGACATTTCGATTCTAAGTTTTCCCTTGTTGTAATAGAATTTGGCTTTTTCATAGTCAGGGTTTTCGGTAGCTTGAATATATTCATCCCAAGTAGCCCTTATCCAAGTCTCGTTGATGATTTTAATTTTAGTTGGAAGTGTATTCATGGAGAAAGTTGAGTAGATAACAGTTATTTATACTCAAATTATATTGATTTTTTTTCCAACAAGGCGCAAGCAAGATGATTTTTTTGAGCGTGAACAGTTTGCTGAACAACCAGTTCAAATAATTCTCGGAGACAATTAAAGTTAAGTGTAAGGACGAGGAAACTTCTTAACAGGGGACACAGAAGAGTAAGGGTTTCAGTATAAATATAGCGTTTCTCGAATAACTGAGATACACCTAGTTCTGTTCCCTGCTTCCTACTCCCTACTCCCTGCTCCCTAAAACCAAGAAGTTTGTATCTCACCAATTTGAGAAGTGCTATAATACTTTTTAATACAACGACCAAAATTTATATTAGACCTCTTGCAAAAGTAGAATTGCCCCCCCAATCCCTCCGATGCGGGGGGCTGGGGAGAGGTGGCTCGGGATTTATGCAAGAGGTCTATTCAAATACTTACAGCTACTCGTGAAGAATTATAATCCTATAGCTTCTTTAGTACTCAATACAGATTTTTCACAGGTTTTTCTTTATATTTTGCCAAGAAAAATATAAAGAAAAAGTAAACATTTCAAATTTCCTTGACATAATTTTTTTAAAAATGATAACTTTCAAACGTAGTCAAATTACGATAATTACCTTGCTAAGGAAAAATCCCTGAATAGGTATATAGTCACTGAAAATGTTGATTGAATTTGTTTAGGGTATATACGGGAAAGTGAGTAATAGCAACTTCTAGGTAATTATTAGGCTTGAAACAGGAGAAAGTTTATGACTGACGGGAAAATGGAAGCTGTTTCATCTTTTGCTAAAGATGAGTACGGAATTAGTGCAGCCACGGTCGAAGCTATGATCAACTATGGTTACGTTTTGTTAGCTATTGCCGGAGCTGATCAAGAGGTTTCTGAAAAAGAAATGGAGTGGTTAATTAATCACCAAACAAAATTTGGTGCCCCTGAAAACGTTATTGAACTCTACAAGTCTTTTGATTACAAAAATGCTGACATAAAAGAACTATTGCCCAACATCAAAGTTGACGTGGCAACTTGGTCAGTACCACCAAACTTGATATATCATGCCATTCACATGTCATCAGCTGATGGTATGTATGCTGAGGCAGAGAGAGCAAAAGTCAGACAAACAGCAAAAATACTCGGAGTTGCTGATGATATTGTTTTGACTCTAGAAAGTTTAGTAGATATGGAACGAGCCGTTGTGAGGATGCGTAAGGCATTGTTCCACATAGACACATTGTCGTAGCAACTATACAGAGTAAAAGTAGAGGTGCGATGTAGCAAGCTGCACCGCTACTTTTACCAGAATAGAAGATAGGTAAAAAAATGAAATCTACCTCACTTAAACGAGAATTACTATAAATCAAACAACCTAAATTTTTGGTAACAGCAAATTTAATAAAACTCCCACGATGCTACATAACCCAATTCCTTCAAGTGCAAAAGCTCCCGCCTTCAAACTCATACCACCGACTCCTAGCACCAAAATTACAGCAACAATAATTTGATGACGTGGCTTCAACAAGTCTTCTCCAGACTGCACGATGGTGTTAATACCAATCACCACAATTGTGCCAAACAAAACTATCAAAATTCCCCCCATCACTGGAGCTGGAATGGTTGCCAATAGTGCTCCTAACTTACCGGTAAACGATAACAAGATAGCGAAGATTGCAGCCCAAGTCATGACCGCTGGATTGAATGCCTTTGTCAAAGCTACTGCACCTGTAACCTCGGAATAAGTAGTGTTCGGTGGACCCCCCAGAAAAGCCGCCAGCGTTGTTGCTAATCCATCCCCTAACAGCGTTCGATGTATTCCCGGATGGCGCAGATAGTTTTGACCTGTCAGCGAACTAATTGCCACCACATCACCAACATGTTCGATCGCCGGTGCGATCGCTACTGGTAGAATAAACAGAATTGCCGGTAAATGAAAACTCGGTAGGGTAAAGCTAGGAATTGCAAACCAGGGAGCCTCGCCAACGGCAGAAAAATCTACCATCCCTAATGGCAACGTCAGCAAATAACCAACAGTAATACCCATTAAAATTGGTACCAACCGTAAAAAACCCCGCGCCAGAATCGCGGTGAGCATAGTTGCTACTAATACAGCCGCAGAAACTCCAATGGCGACAGAAGCGCTGTAACTTTCCCCTGCCTCTGAGGCCATTTTAACTGCTGTGGGTGCTAAAGCCAGACCAATCACCATAATTACTGGACCAGTCACCAGTGGCGGCAAAACTCGAATCAGTATTTGTGAACCACGCCAGAAAATAAGCAGGCTCAACACTAAATACAACAATCCTGCAGCAGCTAGTCCTGACATGGTAGCAGGCAGACCATATTCAGCAATGCCGAAAGTAATCGGTGCCATGAAGGCAAACGACGATGCCAGAAAAACAGGTACCTTACCTCCTGTAATCAATTGAAAGCATAAGGTTCCTACTCCAGAGGTGAACAAGGCAACATTCGGATCTAGTCCAGTAAGAATAGGCACCAAAACCAATGCACCAAAAGCGACGAAGAGCATCTGGGCACCCACTACTAGATCTTTAAGGCGTAGGTGGTACTCAGTGTCCAGGTTAGGGGATTGAACTTCTGGGTCATTAGAATGATTTGAGACTTTAGTCATAAGCTGTTACGCATTTAACTCGTATATTCATTTGATATTAGTTAATGACTGAAACTATTGTTCCTTCTACCTTCTGACTCCTGCCTTGCTATTGTGCATTTTTAATCGACGACAGCTTACTAATTCTCTTAACAAGTGAGTAAACTACTTCTTTGAGTACAGCTTGTCAATAGATAGCCTCTTAACGGGTGAACGAAAAAAAGAGTGGGGCAAGGAGTAAGCAGACGCTCCAGACGCGGAGAATTCAAATCCCACGCAAAATTTCGTTCACCCCTCGCCCCCCTAACCCCCCAATTCTGGTGGGAATTAGCGGGTGCTTCGCTTTTTTACAAATGGGGATTTAGGGGGCAAATGCCTAAGTCCTAACTTTTCCCAAGCAAAGATTACACTTAACAGTGCTAAATATCTATAAATTCCTGCACGCACTGCCAAACCTGAGCTAATAAATCTGAATTATCAGCATCAAACCATTTAATTTCTGGATAAGCTCGAAACCAAGTGCGCTGACGCTTGGCAAATTGTCGCGTGTGCAAAACTATTAAGTCTTTCGCCTCAGATAAAGAGACTTCCCCAGCAAGATACTGTTTAATTTCCTGATAGCCAAGAGTATCGAGCAACGGCAAGTCCCAACCATATTTTTGAGACAGAGTTTCTACCTCAGCCACTAAGCCTGCTGCTAACATCTGTTCTGTGCGTTGGGCAATGCGGCTGGTAAGGGCATTGGAATCACTACATTCCAAACCAATCTGAAGGATAGGATAGTTAGGCGGATTCTCTCCTTGTTGCTGTGAGATTGGGCAACCAGTGACATAGTATACTTCTAATGCTCGTAAGGTTCTAACTTGGTCATTAAAGTGAATCTTTTCAGCAGCATCTTGATCAACCTGCTGTAGAAAAGCATAAATTTGAGCTTGACCAAGAGCCCCAAGTTGCGATCGCAATTCCTGTTGGGGAGCAACTCTCGGAATTTTTAACCCTTGCACTACTGAACGAATGTATAAACCTGTGCCTCCTACTAAGAGGGGGGGAGGGGGGGATGGCTCGGGGAGAGGGGGAGATGCAATTAAAGCTTGTGCTTGTTGCTGATAATCTGCTAACGTCATCGTTTCTGTAGGATCACATATATCAATGAGATAGTGTGGCACTTCCTGTTGTTGGGAGGCTGAAGGTTTAGCTGTGCCAATGTCTAACTCTCGGTAAACTTGACGAGAATCGGCACTGAGAATCACTGAACCTAAGCGCTTCGCCAATGCTAAAGCTAACCCTGATTTACCAGTAGCTGTGGCACCACAAATCACAATCAGTGTAGAAGACAAAACTCTTTCCTCTGTGCTACGAAAAACCTACTCAAACCTGCGATTTGATGTTTTCTTCCTGCTTCTTCCGGGGCTGTCGGCAGCTAGCCCGTCCACAGGCAATCCCCCACTAGCCGTGGGTTCTAAGTACTTTAACCAGCCAGAAGAAACACTCGCTAAGTTCAGCGCGGCATTTAAGTCCCTGTCAGCAGTTTGACCACACTCACCACACTCGTAGGTGCGCTCATTAAGTGGCATGGGCTGCACATTCCCGCAGTTATGACAGGTTTTCGATGATGGATACCAGCGGTCAACTAGCATCACCTTGTTGCCATAGTGCTTTTGCTTATAACCCAACTGCCGACGGAACTCGTAGAAGCCTAAATCGCTAATTGCAGACGCTAATTTATGGTTAGCTATCATGCCAGCTACATTCA
>JAAHGS010000228.1 GCA_010692645.1 Symploca sp. SIO2E9 | reverse complement strand
TCTACTGAAATTGAAAGATTGCACTCACTGCAAGCACTTTTAGCTTGCCCAACCTCCTCCATAGGCACCGTCGAAACACCCAAAGATATCAAAGACGCGCAACAAAGCTTCCCCATCCTAGTTGCAGCAAACGTCTATAATTGCGGCTACCACTCTCAAAAATCCTATGGTGCTGCCAGTTACTTCATTCAACGCCCAGAAGGCAACATTTTAGTCGATTCTCCCCGCTTTACCCCCCCATTAGTGAAGCGTTTAGAAGCCATGGGAGGAATTCGCTATATGTACTTGACACACAAGGACGATGTAGCAGATCATCAAAAATTCAGAGAACACTTTAAATGCGATCGCATCCTACATCAAGAGGAAATCACTAGCAATACCCAAGAAGTAGAAATTCAGCTCACCGGAACCGAACCATATCAATTAGACACAGACCTATTAATTATTCCAGTTCCCGGTCACACCAAAGGGCATACCGTACTACTTTATCAAAACAAATTTCTCTTTACTGGCGATCATCTAGCTTGGTCATACCAACTTAAGCAACTAATCGCCTTCCGCAATTATTGCTGGTACTCCTGGGAAGAACAAACTAAATCCATGAGTAAACTGCTTAACTACTCATTTGAGTGGATTTTACCTGGACATGGGCGACGCTATCATGCAGATGCTGAAAGCATGGGGCAGCAACTGCAAAATTGTGTCAACTGGATGGAATCTAAGTAATAAGTAATAAGTAATAAGTAATAAGTAATATAGCGTTTCTCGAATAACTGAGATACACCTAGTTCTGTTCCCTACTCCCTGCTCCCTACTCCCTGCTCCCTACTCCCTGCTCCCTAAAACCAAGAAATTTGTATCTCACCAATTTGAGAAGTGCTATAAGTCTTTTTGTTGTCACTTATTACTTACAGTTTGACCATTTGTAGCATCTTTTTTTGATATGAACTATTAACTATTAACCATGAACAATCAACTAATAATCAACTGAGAAGGTGCCGCACGCCAAAGTAACTCTAAACCACTTGCTGGCATAATCAGATACAAAACATCCCCACCACTAAGGCAGGTGTCTAGAATTTCCCAGCCTTTGATAGTTTGGTGATTAGTTTCTACATAAAGAGGCACAAAGTCAGCAGTCATTGCCGCATCCTTAACGCGCCTTCCACAAAAAGGATGATTGGGTGTAATCAAAGTTGCCAAGGCAATCCAAAACATGCCAGTGGTCATGCCATGACCAACAACTCTTCCTCCTAAGGCAGCAGCAGCAAAGGAAGGTGTCGCTAACTCTGTCGGAGACAACACCACCTCAAAATCAAAGACTTCTTGTACAGTACGGGCAAGCTGCGGGTCATGATTACGCACAACTACTGGCAACTTGGGAGCCAAGGATTTGGCACACAAGGCAGTTTCCACATTCACCATATCGTTATGTGTTACTGCCAACAATGCCTCACAAGACCGGACATTGACGGCTTGTAGAGTTGTAGCCAAACTGGGGTCTCCCAAAATCACTGGAATACCCCAAGAACGAGCAGTGGCGAGAAAGCGGCTATTAGGATCCTGTTCAATGACAACGACTTCATGCCCTTGGCTATGGAGTTGATTGATAATCTCAACACCAATACCCCCCAAACCGCAGATAACATAATGATGGCGATTGGGAACCCTTGCTGCATCCCAAAACTGGTGGAACCTGGTTCCCAAAACAAAATCATTGAGCAGGGCGTAGCAAATTCCAATCACGCCAGCACCAACGATCATCATTACTGCTGTAAATACTTTAATAGTAGCTGGTGCTTTTTCTGCAACTTGCTCTTGACCTCCAGCACCAGTAATCATACCGACAGAAAAATAGAGGGCATCAACAATAGAAGTATCTAGATTAACTGATATATAGGTAACTGTCGCCATTAAAATCGTTAACAGCAATACAAGAGTCACCATGAGAATTGACTGACCATGTTGCTGAAAGCGCCGCAGATTAGTCAAGACTTTGAAAAATTTGCGTAGTCGAGAGCGACGACGGTTGCGAATATGAGGCTTGCTACCCATAATTAGGCGATCGCCTAATTGTAAGCGTCTACCTTGATCCATGGCTGAGATCAAATCAACTCGATCCCTTGCTGGCAAGTAATAAATCAACATCCGGGAGGCATTATCCCAGAGTTCACTTAGCTGTTTACCAATCCAAGGGTGAGTCTCATTGATATATTCTTCGTGAATTGGCCAGGTTTGATTAAACAGTTTCAGTTGCCCAATTACTCGATTTCCCTGTGCCGCAAAGCCAAACATTGGACCAGCTAAAGCCGAGACACTAAGACTTACGTGAAGAGGGAGAGTTTGATCAAGACGATCACCGAGGCTGTCATTTAACAATCGGTTAACGATGCGAATCTGGGGATTGAATACTCGTGCTCTGGTCAAAATTGCCAGATTGAGAGCGTCATCATTAGCAGTAAGTACCAAGGTATCAGCATCCTGAATCCTAGCAGCCAGCAGAGTACAGGGTGCCCGTAAGTCCCCAATCACCAGATCATTCCCTTCTCCAGGTAGAGGTCGGTCACTAATGCCAATTACAGCAGCTCCCTGCTGTCTGAGTAGGCAGAAAATTCTGTATCCAGTGCGGCCAAGGCCACAGACAATGATGCGGGGTTTCATGAGAGATTGCTGGCTGTGTGGATTCTAGCCCCTATTTTCATACGAGCCAGCTCCTGTCAACTGTAGCTGAAGACACCGCTAATACAAGGAAAGGCTAAATTAAAGAATTGGTTTCAAGGCAATGAGACTACCATCGCTGGTTGATTGAGATCCTGTTCATAGATGAATTCGCTGTAGTCTGCTAGATCGTCTAAACCGAGTAGATTCAGGATGATTTCAGCAGCCAACCAAACTGTTGTTTTAATCAATACCCTCTTCCATCGAATTTTCATGTGTTTGTACCCCTAACGATTGGTGGTGAAAGTCGATGCGTTGTGGATAATAACTTTATTGATTTAACTATTAACTAGGCTTTTTTCTGTTACACATGACACTGCGAAGAATCTAAATATCAGAGTTTAGAAATAGTTTAGAAATTACAGGAGTGCCTCCAAAACAGGAGCAAATCGACGCTTTGGTATGCTCAAGCGACGGATGACGAAGTTCAGGAGTTGAGAATTACTAAAATCTTCCTACTCTGAGTAATAGGTATTAGAGTAAACAGCCTTATCAGAATTAGCCCAGCTTATCTACAGAGTTGGGCTTAACTAGAGCAATAGTTAAATTATGGTTAAAATAGTATCTGAATTAGTTAAATGAATGCTACACAAAATTATCCAATAATTCTTGGAGTGATCATCCGTGGCAAAGATAAAACTAATTTATATTAGATACTGAATTTTTGGGCAAATTGACCACGGTTAACATGCAATACCACGTTATTTACGACGGCAACTGTAATCTTTGTGTCACCTTGGTACAGCAATTGGAAAAATTTGATCAAGGACAACTATTTGACTACGTGCCGATGCAAGATCAAGAAACTCTCAATAGTTTTGGGATCACCCCTCAAGATTGCGAGATGGGAATGATTTTAATTGATGCCTCCTCCCCAGAAAGGCGATGGCAGGGGAGTGATGCAGCCGAAGAGATTGGGCGTCTTCTGCCTGGGGGTAACGTGTTTACTTCACTCTATCGGTCTTTACCGGGAATGAAATGGTTTGGCGATCGCGCTTACGAGCAAATTCGTGACAATCGCTACAGTTGGTTTGGAAAGCGTTCTAGTATCTACCAATCTGCTTATCCAGTGGGATGTAATCTGAAATGTAAAAAATGAGGCTACAAATAACTTTACTTTAAGTAAAAAGTAATAAGCAACAGAAATAACATTTCTTACTTATTACTTTTTACTTATTACTTATTACTTAATTCAACATTAGTCTAGCGATTAAATAAATCAAAGACCTGTCGGCAGAAATGTTTGAACTTTTCTGCTACTTCAGAAGCCGGCTGGTAATTACCCAGTAATTGCCAATTATCAACAGTTGAGAGTCGCCAAGCTTCTCCTTGATGGTTAAATCCTGCCATTTCCAGACCAATTAGCCGATGGGAAATTTCCACGGGGTCTTGAAAAAATCGAATTTGCACTAAAATACTGCGGCTTTGGAAGCGCCTACTCCAGCCGGGGAAGTGAAAGCCAATATCAATCGAATCGGGATCGACTAGTTCAAGGGTGCTGGGGTCATTTTGCCAAGGTTGCAAGTCTGCCTTGGCATCGGGAAACTCAGATTTAAACAAATGGACGATAGCTGCAATTTTCGTAGTAGCTTCTAAACCTCTTGCTTGTTCAGCTGCGTTCACACCAAATCTCCTATTAATCGACTGTTATTAAACTCAGAGCTTGCGCCTGATCTTTAATGCCTCCGCTTACACCCCTCAATCCCCCTCTATTCAAGGGTGAATTTGACTATTTCAATAATAAGGTGAGGTCTGGGGTTAGCTAGAAGCCTTAATGCAGGCTCCAGATTAAGAGCATGCGTAAGTACCATCTAGAACTAACTTTCAACAAATCTGCTCAATTCTTTGGTAAAATTTATACTCCGTTATCATTCCTTGACAAATGCTTTCCGGTGCTTTCCAGGTAGAGAAACTTGCCCAATTCCCCAGTGAGATGTAAGCTCAAACAACGATATCAAAGGGCTTGGAAACAAAGTGTCAACAAGCGAACAATCAATACAGGTAGGATCACTGCAATGGTTTTACCGAGAAGCCAAACCAGTTACAGAGCAAAGTAACCAGCCGCCAGTGCTGCTGCTTCACGGCATACCCTCCCAGAGTTATTGTTGGACGGCGTTAATGCCAGATTTAGCCGAACAAGGGTTGAGAGCAATCGCTCCTGACTGGATTGGTTCTGGTTTTTCAGCCAAACCAAACCAGCAAAATTTTGCCTATACACCTGATGCCTTTATTGAAGCTCTTGCGGATTTGCTTAAAAATCTGGAAATAGAGCGATTTTATTTAGTTTTACAGGGATTTCTTGGTTCGGTTGGACTTCAGTATGCTCTGCGCCACTCAGACCAAATTGAACGCCTAGTAATTCTCAATGCGCCCTTATCATCTACTGCGAAGTTGCCCTGGAAGATGCAGCAGTTGGGCTTGCCTTTCATTGGGGATATGCTCACTCAAGACCCTCTATTAATTGACCGAACCCTAGAGGGGGGTAGCGGTTACCGTATTGCAGACAATGATTTAGATGTTTATCGTCGGCCTTTTCTCAAAAGTTCTGATGTGGGGCGCTCTCTACTGGCGACTATCAAGAATCTACAAATGAAGCAATCAATGGCGGAGATTGAATCCGGCTTTAGTAACTGGCAACAACCTACCTTAATTATTTGGGGCATTCAAGACCCTTGGCTTCCCTTTGCACAAGCGCAGCAGTTCGCCAATGTCGTCAGTAGTTGTGAACTAGTCAAGTTAGAAGAGGCCCGACATTACCCCCAAGATCATTGGTCTGGAAAAATTAGTGAAGCACTTGTTCCTTTTCTAAGACGCCAAAATCTATAAATATAGCAGGAGGCAGGAGGCTCCAGGGCCCGATGCTGGAGGAAAAGCCAAGTTCTATCTGAGTTTGGGACTTTTTTAATGTCTTAACCGCCTTGGCGATTGCTATATCAGCCGTCATATATTTGATTTCCTACAGTTTTCTAACTGTTTTGCTCTCGCAGCTCTAACCCTGACCAAAAACAACCAAGGGACTCCTTGTGAATCGCTCAACCTAATTCAGGCAAAGCAATAGACTGAGAGTCCCCTGGTAGTAAATTAAGTAGTGACTATCGAGTCAATCCATCTCACTAGGAAAGGGAGTTGATTACATAGTCAAGGAGAGCATTGTACTCAAGCAGTGCTTGGGGAGAAAGGTCACGAGGAGCGCAACCGCGATCACGCATGAATTTTAAAGCTGCAACGTAAGGAGCAGTAGGTAGGTTCAGAGCGCGATAAACTTCACGCTGACCAGCAATGCCCCATTCATCAAGAGGACCAGTACCACCAACACAGAGGCAGTAGTTGATCAAACGTAGGTAGTGCTTGATGTCGCGCTGGCACTTCTCCTTGAAAACAGGAGTAGAATTAGCTTCACCAGAATCGTTGAGGTAAGGATACTTCTGGATGCAGGCATCGTAGCCTTCTTTAGCAACCGCATCGATATTACCAGCTAGCTTTCCTGCAGCTTCTAGACGAGCAGCAGCACGCTGAAGGCTACCTTGGACAGACTCAAGGTCAGAACTGCTAGGGAAGCGCCCCGCTGCATCTGCAGCAGTAACAACTGTAGTAACAACTGATTTCATGATTTCGATATCTCCTGAATTGATCTTGAAGAAAGAAAAATGCTCTGTATAGTCCTACGGCTTTGGTAAGCGACTCTTGGTTATATCTTTAGATATAAGGACTAGCCGATTGCTGCAGTTACCCGATCAAAGTAGCCAGCTGTTTCTGCTGCTAGAGAGGCGCAATCACCAGAAGTAAGTTCAAACTTGCGCTGTGAAGCGGTGTTGGTAACAAAAGCAACAGCAGCAGCCTTCATAATGCCAACAGCGCGACCAGCAGAGCCTGTAGGTACACCTAAAGCAATGTAGGTTTCTTTGAGACCATTCAAGCAGCGGTCATCAAGGACAGAAGCGTCACCAGATAAGATCGCATAGGTGATATAGCGGAGGATGATTTCACCATCGCGCAAGCAAGCAGCCATGCGGCGGGTAGGATAGCAATTTCCACCAGCTTGAATCAGACCAGTGTTCTCGCAGATCATGCCAGCAACAGCATCAGAAACGATACAGCTAGCATTGCTGCTGATGGCATTTACAGCATCCAGGCGCTTGTTACCTTCAGCAATAAAGCTTTGTAGACCAGCTAATTCTGCTCCGCCGATACATGCGGTTTTGCTATCTGCAGTTACTACTGCTCTGGAAAAAGCGTCAAGCATTGAGCTCTCCTTTAATAAAGCTACTTATCTATTCTCTATTCCGCTGGTCTATGAGTTTGACCAGCCGATATAGAACATAGGCGATGAGCTGTACCACAGTCTCATTTATTAAACACAAAGTAATAATCTGTAACTTTTTCTACAATCCAAGCAATCGAAATTTTCTTCAATTCAAAGTCGGCACCTCGATCCCAAGGTGCCGCGCGGAGTGTTAAAAGCATCTAAAGCGCCCAGTTGTAGCGTTCCCGAAATTCTTACCTAACAAACATATAGCGCTTTATCTAAAATCAAGGCATCAGTAAACCAACAGCTTCAGACTTTCATTCATTTTGGCGGCGATGGAGCCGCGAATACTGAAGCAGCAAGGGCATATCCAACATTAATTAGCCCTTAAGCACCTTTGAGCAATTGTTTAACTAAATTATCTTTCACCATCATTTGCCGTAAAACCTCCAGTAAGTATTCCTGAGCCTGATCTCTACTCAAACTCTTCACCTGCTCTTGGTAGACTTTGAGCTTAAACTGTTGCTCCAAGCTTAGCTTTCCTGGCATTTCCATGAGTTGACTCCTTAGGTTACTTCGATTGAACGGGATGGAAGGACTAATGCCCCCACTGCTTATGCCTTAGTCGTTATAAACTAATCTAGCATCTGGGTGATAAAAACGCAACTTGTCAAGCGATAATTAATCAAAGTAATAATTGTTAATAATATTGGAAATAGATAAATTCTATCAAATCTCTTCTCAAGGAAAAAGATGCCCTGCAAAGGGAGCTAGGGAGTAGGGAAGAAGTTTCATCTCCCCATTCCCCCAAAGGTTTGGGATGAGAACTGTGAGGAAATGGTAAAATCAGGCAAATAACACAGAATCTGAGATAAACACAATCTGTGACCTGTCCTCGGAGAGAGATGTATTATGGATGCAATGGAATTTTTTGAGTTGAGTGCTGGTAAGTGGCGATCGCAGCGCACAACCCATCATCTGCCCTTTAGGAGAGCAGAATCTGGGGAATCGGAGATTACTGTAGGGACTTTAAGTGCAGATCATCCCAGGGTTGTAGAAATTTGCCAGTTACACCAAGTTGAACCAAGCTTAGCAGCAGGTGGAGCCTTAGTTAGTTGGCAGGGTACGATGGCTTGGGATAAAACTGACGAAAATCACCAAGACTCGACAGTAATGGTGCTTGTACCTGACCTTGGCAATTCCAGGCAAGGTAACTTATTGCGAGAAAAGGGCTATGCTGAGATTGTGCCAGTAGCAGGTCGCTACCTCATGGATGATCAAGATGGGCTGGTGCTGCTGACTGAATATGACACCATGAGTTCTGAAGAACGTTTCTCCTTTGCTAGCGAGGATCTACGCATGCGCACTAGCACTGTGAAGCGTTTCGGTGGGTTTAGCACAGCATCCTTTTGCCTCGAAACCCGCATTGGCTCGGATATAGATAGTTCAGTCAGTGTAGATGTAAACCCTAAACAAGCCCTAGATGTCCCGACAAACAGACAATCATACTCAATCCTGGGCTGGTAAATCCAGCGTTAGTAGAGACCCTTTAATACGTGGGTATAAATATCTTAAGGCTGTGCGTCAATTTGCCTTAGAGCCTGATATGCTCAATGTAATTGATAGTCTGAGTGAGTGCGACCGCATCTACAGATGGATTGGCAATCACATTGACGCCATCAATACTGAACTCAATGCTTGTCTAGAAGCTTGCCATGGCTGCTTTCACGAATTTGCACGCCGACCAATGCGTATCCTGGCAGCTCCTTTAGCTCAAAACTATGGTATAGATGGCTTGTGCAATGTTTTGAGCAACCCTGTAGTCATTCTGGTTGATGTGGGAAGAACTGCACCGCAGGATTGGTTGAGTATTGTTATCCACGAATACGCCCATGCCCATTTAGGTGTCCCTGGTCATGATCAGCGTTTTTTTGATGTGGTTACCCATCTGTGTTTGGGATTAGGATTACAACCTCCGCAGCCACAGCCTGGCCTGGAAACTTACCTACGAAATTGGCCCCACTGTGCCTCAACAGCCAATCCACTGGCCTTTTGGATGGGCTGCCATAAGTAAAATTAAGTTAAGAAATATTAAATTTATGAATATGCCGGTTAAATTGAGGCTAGATCTTTTTTAGGGATAAACACCAGACTAAAGGGTTTTGACCGACCTTGAAAGTAGCTTTTGTTTGATATACTACTTTCATTCAACAAATCAACAAATCTTAAGAGCCACTAGGTAAAGCAGAAAGCAGTGCCTGAGGATGCCTGCTGCGTAACCAATCTGGCGATTGGGTCGCCTATGAACACTTAAGATGTGACCGGCACAAGGAAAATTTCGCTTGGGGGCAGCTAATAGATAGCGAAAAACCGGCTCAAACCTGCTCAAACTGTAGAAACTCGAAGCACCAAATTATGGCAACAAAAAATCAAGCCAATTAGTCTAAAATAGAGTAGATTATAGGGGTTATAGGGGGATAAAATGTACGCCATTAAGGTTGAACTCAAATTGAATAATAAAGAGATAACCAAGATGGCTCAACACGCGGGATTCTCGCGGTTCGTCTACAATCACGGTCTTTCTTTAATGCAGCAATTAGACCACAAAGAGTACAAAGGCGGCTCTGGTAAAAAGATTAACGAAATCAAAAAGATTTTCACTGGTTTTACCAAAAAACAGCCAG
>JAAHGS010000227.1 GCA_010692645.1 Symploca sp. SIO2E9 | reverse complement strand
ACAGAAACACTTTAGCTTTCTCAGCGAACAAGAGAATGCTTTTACAACTTACTGGAAAGGGGATGAATTGTACTCAGCATGGAAGACCTACCGAGCTAAAGCTAGTTACAGCGAACTCTGTTCAACCTTCAAAACTAATAAGCATTATCGCCAGATGGCGGCTCAATCGGCACAACAATCTATAAAAAGTGTAGTGGAGTCAATTACTAGTTATAACGGGCTAGTAAAGAAGTACTACAGTGGTGAAGTCGATAGACCATCGCTTGCAAGCAGGAGATATAGACGGAATTACTGCTGCTGGTCGTATCCGGGAAAAATTAAAATTACCAGTAGTTTATCTCAGTGCTCACTCTGATGATGCCACCTTGGAGCGAGCTAAGTTAACACAACCTTTCGGATATCTCATCAAACCATTTAATGAAAGAGATTTGCGGGTTACTATCGAGACGGCTCTCCATAAACACCGAAGCGAAAGCCACTTAGTTGAACAGAAACAACTACTAGAAATGATCCTGCGTTCTGCTGCTGATGCTGTTGTTGCTACAGATCAAACAGGAGCGATCAAATACATGAATCCAGCTGCTGAAAAACTCACCGGTTGGCCTTTCTCAGAAGCCTGTGACAAAAGGATCGTCGAAGTAGTTAAGTTCGTCAATGAAATCACCGGAGAATTTACAGATAACCAGGCGATGCGGGTACTTAAGGAAGGGAGAGTGCTTTATCTCGATCAACACATGGCTCTGGTTGCCAGAGATACGACTCAAAGCCAAGTTACAGATAGCGTCTCACCTATTACTCACGATACAGGTGAAATTAATGGCGTGGTTGTGATCCTTTCTGATCTTAGTGAACGCCAACAGATACCAGTTTTAGAGAAAGAAATCTTTGAGACTAAACAACTTCAAGAAGAAACAAGCAAAACTCTGGCAGCTCAACAAGAACTCAATCTGCTCAAATCCCACCTGCTGAGCATCATTGCCCACGAATATCGCACTCCTCTAGCTGTAATCCAGGGTTCTTCTGAGATACTGCGATACTATAGTAAAAATTTATCTCCAGAGACAACAGAATCCTACTTTGAACGGATTCAATTCTCAGTAGAGCGGATGAATCAACTAATCAACGATGTCCTGGTTTTCAATCAAGCTGAAGCTGGTCAACTCCCATTTGAACCTTCACCTTTCAATGTAACTGCTTTTTGCCGGGATTTAATAGAAGAGCAGCGATTGCTTCTCGGCAGTGATTACAACCTCAACTTTAACTATCAGAGTTCTGGCATAGTTGCTAATTTAGATCAGCAACTGTTACATATAATTATTAGTAATCTCTTAACCAATGCGATCAAGTATTCTCCCCAAGGCGGTAGTATCTCGTTATCTCTCTGGTGTGAGTTAGACAAAATCTGCTTGCAAGTGCAAGACCAAGGAATTGGCATTCCCCCAGCAGATCATTACAAACTGTTTTCTACTTTTTTCCGCGCTAGTAATGTCGGTTCCATCTCTGGTACAGGTTTAGGACTGAGTATTGTTAAAAAATGTGTAGATTTGCATCGCGGTCAGATTTCATTTACCAGTGAAGTGGGAGTGGGCACGACATTTACTGTCACTTTGCCAGTGACATCTCCTACACTTGCCTGAAGGGAAGTGTAGGCTTCTAGCACCCGCACTGAGTATTCCTAGAACTTCCTTCGAAGTACTCCAATTGTTTCTTTCTAGGGCGTTTTATAGTGAGGAACAAACCCAGCTCCACTGGCTCTAAAGTAAGTCTGCTTACCTTTAAACAAAAATTAACGACTAACAACAAATGATTTTGCAAACAGAGTATCACCAGCGTCGCGAGCAGCTAATGGCAAAAATTGGTAATGGTACTGCGATATTTCACAGCGCCCCCATTGCCGTCATGCACAACGATGTTGAGTACGCTTTCCGACAAGACAGCGACTTCTTTTATCTAACCGGTTTTAATGAACCGGAAGCGGTAGCAGTGTTAGCACCGCATCATCAAGAACACAGGTTTGTGCTGTTTGTGCAACCCAAGGAACTAGAAAAAGAAATTTGGGGGGGCTATCGCCTTGGTGTGGAAGCTGCTAAAGAGAAAATTGGTGCAGATGAGGTTTATCCGATTGCTCAATTAGAGGAAAAGTTATTTCAGTATCTGGAAAAGGCAGACCGAATTTATTACCATTTGGGACAGAATGAAAATTTTAACAGTTTTATTCTCAGGTACTGGCAGCGATTGATGGCTGGTTACCAGAAGCGCGGCACTGGTCCGATGGCAATTGAATCAACTAATCCCATTGTGCATGGAATGCGCCAAATTAAGAGCGCAGCAGAGTTAGAAATCATGCGCCAAGCAGTTGCCATTTCTGTAGAAGCCCACAATCATGCCCGTGAATTTGCACAACCGGGGCGCTATGAGTATGAAGTACAGGCAGAATTAGAATATATCTTTGTGCGGCAGGGGGCAATTGGACCTGCTTATCCCTCAATTGTGGCTTCTGGTGCCAACAGCTGCGTATTGCACTACATTGAGAATAATCGGCAAATGCAGGAAAACGAGTTACTACTGATTGATGCTGGTTGTTCCTATGGGTATTACAACGCCGATATTACTCGCACTTTCCCCATTGGCTCTAAGTTTACCCCAGAGCAAAAAATACTTTATGAGATTGTCTTGCACGCGCAGTTGGAAGCGATCGCTCAAGTCAAACCAGGCAACCCTTATAATCAGTTTCATGAGACTGCTGTGCGTGTATTGGTGGAAGGATTAATCGATTTAGGGCTTCTCGCTGGTGACTTCGAGGAAATTATCAAAGAGGAAAAATATAAACCATTTTATATGCATCGTACTGGTCACTGGCTGGGGCTAGATGTCCATGACTGCGGAGCCTACAAACATGGTGACTCCTGGCAGAACTTGCAGCCTGGTCATGTGGTTACTGTAGAACCAGGACTTTATATTAATCCTGAGATTAAGACAGCTGAAGGTCAACCAGAAGTTGATCAGCGCTGGCGTGGCATTGGTATTCGGATTGAGGATGATATTTTGGTCACTGCTGAAGGGAACGAGGTACTCACAGCAGGGGTTCCTAAATCTATAGATGATATAGAACTGTGACGCCTACCATGTCTAAAAGAACATGGGCTTCTTGATTAGAACAAGTAACAAGGAATAAATAATAAGTATGATCTGGCAACATTTTAAACTTATTACTTATTCCTTAAAACTTATTACTTTCAGTTTCAGTTTAGGGGTACGTCGCTATCGTGATAAAATTCCTCAAGTGCTTGTTGCTGAGTGCGACGGGAAGGACGCCGATACTTTTTATTTTGTAGCTTCGGTTCGTACTTACGCTGACCAGAAGCTTTGATTTTTAGCTTCAGACTCGATTCAGTGTCTCTCTGATTCTTCAGAGCTTCTTGCCGTGCCATCACTTCCTCTAAAAACTGCAAATAATGCTCATAGCGCTCCCAGTCTCCTCTAACCACACAGTTCGGTTCATCACGGTGCAGACAATTGCTGAATTGACAATTGCCTTTGGCTAAACGCCGCCGTGCTTCTGGAAAGTAAAGTGCTAAATCCCCTGGCTCGATCTTAAGCTCTGGTTGATTGAAGCCAGGGGTATCTGCTAGCAAGCCCCCTCTAGGTAATTCAAACAGCTCAACATGTCGAGTTGTATGGCGTCCTCGTCCCAGTTTGCCAGTGACTTCTCCTACTCGTAGGTTAGCATCAGGAAGTAGCTTATTAATCAGCGTCGATTTACCTACACCAGACAAACCAGCCAGAATAGTAATTTTCTGGTTGAGAACGTTTTCGAGTTTCTCCAGACCAATACCAGTGTAAGCACTGATAAATATCGGTTGGTAGCCCCATTGTGCTAAGCGTTGCTGCCAATGGGGCAATTGCTCCCTCAGCACCAAATCACATTTATTTAGACACAAACAGATGCCGAGATTGGTCGATTCCGCCTTCACCAAAAATCGACTGAGTTGATAGGCATCGAGGGTTGGCTCTTCTAAGGCAAATAGAAGGAGAATTTGCTCCGCATTGGCTACTGGAGGACGATCTAGCTGCGTTTGGCGGGGTAGAACTTTAGAAATTGCGCCTCGTTCGCCTATTTGGTCACTAACTTCAACCACTACGTGATCACCCACCATTACCTGCTGACCAATTTTTTTAAGTCGGGAGCGGCGGGTACACAGGAGGGTTAAAGCTTGATCATTGCAATTTTGTGATTGTACAAATTGATTGCAGTTAGCGTTGAATGTACTCCCGACAGTAATTCTTGGGGATTGGGGGTACTCCCTAGAAGATTTAGGAGAGTATTGCCAAGGATAGAGCAAGGGTTCCCAAAGGTTAGAGTAAGGTTTCCCAAAGGGTAAAGTAGAGTAGTTGACTTCGGAGGAACTCTGTTGGGGTGAAAGTTGAAGTTTAGGGGCTTGGTTTGAATCTCCAAGCTTCAATTTGTCGAAGTGCAACCCTGGTTCTAATCGAACTTTGTAGAAGTTAGCCTGCACCGCCAGCACTGTACCCTGTAGCGGCGTGGATGATTTTGAAGATTCCATCCTAGGCATGATCCCCTTGATTTGGACGCCGCACTTTCAGAGCAAAGTAGTCTTGGCAGTCTTCAAGGGCCTCGATCTGATAGCCCTCGATGATCAAACTATCTGGTACCTGCTCAATTGGTTCTCCAGGGTCAAGCCAAACTTCTAATAAGGCTCCAGGACTCATTTGCTCTAGGCGGAGTTTGGTGCGCACAAAGTTAATTGGGCAAGGAGTCCCTCGCAGGTCTAGTTGGGCATCGGGCTTTTGGTTGAGTGCTGCTGCGGTGGGGTTACTCATCCGCGAAATAGACCTCCTAAGAATCCCTCTAGACCACCTTTACCTGTGCGGTCTCCTTTGATTTTAGCTAGCTTTTCTAAAAGTTCCCTTTCCTCAGGAGTAATGCGATTTGGGATGTCAATCAAAATTGTAATTAGGTGTTCCCCTCTACTAACTGGGTTTCCGAGTTTGGGTACACCGTGGTTTTCCAGTGTCAACACTGTATTGGGCTGTGTCCCAGGGGGAATAGTTAGCTCAACTGGTCCATCTACCGTATCAACTTCCAAGCGACACCCCAAAATTGCTTGCAAGTAGCTAATGGTAATCTCAGAGAGGATATTAATCCCATCCCGTTCAAAATTGTCGTCTTCTTCAACAAATAAATAGACGTATAGGTCTCCAGGAGAGCCTGTACGTACTCCTGCATCTCCCTCCTTAGAAACACGCAAACGGGTACCGTTATCTACTCCTGCAGGAATAGTAATTTTGAGCTTCTTGGTTTCCTGCTTACGACCTGCACCACCACAGTTGTCACACTTTTCTTCGATGATCTGCCCTTCACCATTACAGGTGGGACAGACTGAAACTTGGGTGAAACTGCCAAAGGGGGTGCGGGTAGCGCGACGCACTTGACCTGTGCCGCTGCAAGTTGGGCAGGTGCGTGGTCTCGTTCCAGGCTTGGCACCTGTGCCGCCACAGACTTGACAGGTTTCTAGATGAGGTATCCGAATTTCTTTTTCACCGCCAAAGACAGCTTCCCTAAAGTCCAACTTCAAGTCTAGTCGCAGGTCATCCCCTCGAACTGGACCACCACGTCGGCGACCTGTTTGCTGACCAACTCCGCCAGTAAAACCGCTGAAGAAGCTTTCAAAAATATCAGCAAAACCCATGTCACCGAAATCTGGGTAGCCTGCTCCCGCTCCTGAGGCTACGCCAGCTTCTCCAAAGCGGTCATATCGTGCCTTGGTTTCTGGTTCTGAAAGAATTTCGTAAGCTCGATTAATTTCCTTAAAGCGTTCTTCCGCGCCTGATTCTTTATTGACATCCGGATGATACTTCCGGGCAAGGCGACGGAAAGCCTGCTTAATTTCGTCTTTGTCGGCGTCGCGGGAAACACCAAGAATTTCATAATAGTCAGCCATAGGGGCGCCGATCTTAATTTGATCACTTAGTAGGGGTAGCTTTAGTTTGACTCAGGTGATTTAACTTCAGCAACCGATGTTGCCCAATCAGATCACTAGCCTATCTATAATATGTCTATCAAAAAAGAACCGCTGATCGCTACCTACTTTTGGAGAGTTAGCTTCAGTCAATGTCCACTGGTTCATAGTCAGCTGTTAGTGTCTCTTCATCAAAATTCAAATCCAAGTCTTCTTTTTGCTCTGCTTTGTTCTGATTCCTGTTGTTTCCATCTGGAGAGTCAATATTTTCATCAACGGTTTCAAATTCATCTGTCTCGTACATTGGGGTAGTGTCGGAGGCAAGTAGACCGCCAATTGCAAATACAGTTTGTTGGAAGTCATCGACTTTTTGCTTTACTTCCTCTACAGTCTCCTTGATCATATTAACCTCCTTGGCAGGAACAGCATCATCTGCCAGCAGTGCTTGCAGGTGTTTCCTTTGCTCATGGGACTGTTCCTGCCGCGCTTTTGCCTGAGGGTTTTCGCTAATTAACTTTGCCCACAACTGGTCGTTGTCCTTTAAAGTCGATTCTAGGCTGTAGTCAAGGCTGTTGAATTGGTTTTCCAGTTCAGCCAATTGCTGCCGGAGGCGGTCAATTTCAGCATATTCTTCTGCCTCTTGCCGCATCCGTTCCACTTCCGAGCTACTTAGTCCCCCAGTATTACTAATCACAATGCTCTGTTCTCTACCAGTACCTTTGTCAGCGGCGGAGACTTTGAGTATGCCGTTGACATCGATATCAAAAGATACTTCGATTTGAGGAACACCGCGTAGTGCTGGAGGGATGCCAGTGAGTAAGAACTTACCGAGGCTCTTGTTATCTTTCGCCATTGCCCGCTCACCTTGGAGCACATGGATTTCCACAGAAGTCTGTCCGTCTGTAGCTGTGGAAAATACCTGAGATTTACTAGTGGGGATAGTGGTATTTCTTTCAATAATTTTTGTAAATACTTCCCCTAAAGTTTCAATACCCAGTGATAGGGGGGTGACATCCAACAGCAGTAAATCTTCAACCTCGCCTCCCAAGACACCAGCTTGAATAGCTGCTCCTAGGGCTACAGCTTCATCAGGGTTGACTGACTTCTCTGGGGACCTACCGCTAAAAAACTTCTTAATGGCATTTTGTACCGCAGGAATGCGGGTTGAGCCGCCAACCAGAAGAATACGATCAATCTCATCAGGCTCCAAGTCACAGTCTTTGAGAGCTTGCCTAACAGGCTCAATTGTGGCTTCGATCATTTCTGCTGCTAGTTCTTCAAACTTAGCTCGCGACAGTTCCGTCTCCAAATGTTTAGGACCTGTCTGATCAGCAGTAATAAAGGGTAGATTGATGGGGGTTGTTACCATGCTAGAGAGTTCAATTTTAGCTTTTTCCGCTGCTTCCCGCAGGCGCTGAAGAGCCATTTTATCGCTGCCAAGATCGATACTCTCTGTCGCCTTGAAGTTTTCAATCATCCAGCGGACAATTACATTATCAAAGTCATCCCCTCCTAGGTGGTTGTTACCAGCGGTTGACTTAACTTCAAAGACTCCGTCTCCAAGTTGTAAAACCGAAACATCAAAGGTGCCACCACCCAAATCAAATACCAAAATTTTTTGTTCTTGATCCTGTTTATCTAAACCATAGGCTAAAGATGCTGCCGTTGGCTCGTTAATGATGCGCAGAACTTCAAGACCAGCAATGGTTCCAGCATCTTTAGTGGCTTGTCTTTGGGCATCTGTAAAGTAAGCAGGAACTGTGATCACTGCTTGCTCAACAGGTTCGCCGATGTAGTCTTCGGCATCCTTCTTGAGCTTTTGCAGGATCATCGCAGAGATTTCTTGAGGAGTGTAATTACGACCTCGAATCTGGACATCAACAGTATCGTCGCGGCCTTTAACACAGGTGTAGGGAACACGGGAGAGTTCTTCGGAAGTATCGTCCCACCGACGCCCGATAAAGCGCTTAATGCTATAGATAGTGTTATCGGCATTGGTCACTGCCTGCCTTTTTGCTAGTTGACCTACTAAGCGCTCCTCTCCCTTACCAAATCCCACCATACTTGGGGTAGTTCGACCACCTTCTGAGTTGGAAATGACGACGGGCTGACCCCCTTCTAAAACAGCGACACAACTATTAGTAGTGCCTAGGTCGATGCCAATGACTTTTCCCATAGCGCTTCGGCGTAAAGGTATTTGAAGTTGTTTTAGTTCTAGTTGAACGGTTTGCCATCAATGACTATCCCTTGAATCAACTTTCGTTGGTACCTGGTGGTACCTAAAGTTTGAGTGATAGTGACACCCACCGACGGCTAATTTTGCCTGAACCACTTAATTGCCGGCGATTTCTGGGCTACCTTCCTCCGAGGTTACCACGGGCTCCACAGCAGCAGCAACTTTAACCATCGCGTGACGTAGCACTCGTTCACCTAAAAAGTACCCACGCTGTAGCTGTTCGATCACCACTCCTTCTTGGTATTCATCAGTAGCTTCCCGCATCACTGCTTCGTGGAGATTGGGGTCAAATTCTTGTCCTTCCGGGCGCATCGGAGCAACTCCAATACGCTTGAGGCATTCTACCAGCTGCTTGTAAACGCCCTGATAGCTTTTGTGAATCGTCATTTCCCCATCATTTTGAGGTTTGATCTGGGCTCGCGCCCGCTCAAAATTGTCAACTACTGGAAGTAGCTCACTGATAGTATTTCGCTTGGCTTGTAACTCCAATTCCTCTTTTTCCTTGACGGTGCGCTTGCGGAAATTATCAAAATCGGCAGCAATTCTCGCCGATTGAGTTTTCACGGAATCGAGTTGCAGATTTTGCTGTTCTAACTGAGCTTTTAGAGCCTCAATTTCCTGCTTTAAGGTTTCAGTGTCTTCTAAAACAACTTCGGCTGCTGCTGCCTCAGCTACTGAGGTCGCATCCTTTACCTCTAGTATTTCCTCGGGAACAGTTGTTTGTGAGTCTGCTGACTCTTGGGTGGTTTGTTGCTCAAGATTCGATGGCAACTCCACATCAGTTTCCACAGACGCATCTACCTCAGTTGCAGGTGATTGTTCACCATCATTTTCTTGAGATAGTGTACTTGGGTTCTCCGTCTGTGGCGAAGTGTTGTCTTGCTGTTTTTCTTCGTCGATCATGCTCCACTTATCCAAGCTACTTCAGACTGTTAGTATGTTAGAACTCTTATCCTATCCTGGTCTGTCTTCACCACTAGCAACCCAATTCCTTAGCAAGTTTTTTGTAGCGTTGTAGCCAAGATGGAAGCGTTACCCATTACTGGCACAACTACTGCTTCCCAAAATCCTCATTTTGCCTTGGTACAAGCCCAGCAACTTACCTATGGCGATCAACTAAGGCGCTAGAGCTACCCAGATCCTAGCATTTGAATTAGACAGTTCAAAACTTACAAATGTAATAGTTCTGGTAAAACCTACCTAAACCATAACCTGGGGCTTTCAGTTTCGATCACTGCCTGATGTATTTCCCCATTGCCATCCTAGGCTAGTACTTAATTAGGGCTTCCAAATGAAAAAATATCCCATCGAGGAGATGGGGAGATGGGGAGATGGGGAGATGGGGAGATGGGGAGATGGGGAGATGGGGAGATGGGGAGATGGGGAGATGGGGAGACGGGGAGATGGGGAGATGGGGAGATGGGGAGATGGGGA
>JAAHGS010000226.1:1482-9744 GCA_010692645.1 Symploca sp. SIO2E9 | reverse complement strand
CATCTCCTCATCTCCTCATCTCCTCATCTCCTCATCTCCTCATCTCCTCATCTCCTCATCTCCTCATCTCCTCATCTCCTCATCTCCTCATCTCCTCATCTCCTCATCTCCTCATCTCCTCATCTCCCCATCTCCGCGTCTCCGCGTCTCCCCATCTCCCCATCTCCTCATCTCCCCATCTCCCCATCTCCGCGTCTCCGCGTCTCCCCATCTCCGCGTCTCCCCATCCCCCCATCCCCCCATCCCCCCATCCCCCCATCCCCACCTCACATTGTCCAATTCGTACAAAATGGTAGGGACGGGGTAATTTAGAGTAACAATGTAAAGAAGTAATAACGTAAATATTTAGTGGCAGTTATCGATTGTGTTTGTTCTTAGCGGCTATGAGTATCTCTTAGGCTTCTTACTTGCCTGTAGTCTAGTCCCTTTACTGGCGCTAACGGCATCTAAGCTACTGCGACCTAGCACTCGCTCTCCAGAGCGGCTTACCACCTACGAATCAGGCATGGAACCAGTGGGGGGAGCTTGGATTCAGTTCAACATCCGCTACTACATGTTTGCCCTCGTCTTCGTGATTTTCGATGTTGAAACTGTATTCTTGTACCCCTGGGCAGTTGCTTTCAACCGCCTGGGACTACTAGCTTTTATTGAAGCCCTGATTTTTATAGCAATTCTTGTGGTTGCTCTCGTATATGCCTGGCGTAAAGGAGCACTAGAATGGTCATGAACACCAACCCTTCCAACGACGTTGCTACTCTCGAAGAGCAGCAAAAGGAACGAATTCTTAATCCCATTGAGCGACCGACAGTCACTCAAGACCTGTCAGAGAATGTTATTCTGACAACAGTAGACGACCTTTACAACTGGGCAAGGCTTTCTAGTCTGTGGCCAATGTTGTATGGCACTGCCTGCTGCTTCATTGAGTTTGCTGCCATGATTGGTTCCCGGTTTGATTTTGATCGCTTTGGTTTGGTTCCGCGTTCCAGTCCCCGGCAAGCTGATTTAATCATTACCGCAGGCACAATTACTATGAAGATGGCACCGGCATTAGTGCGTCTTTATGAGCAAATGCCAGAGCCAAAGTACGTAATTGCCATGGGGGCTTGCACTATCACTGGTGGTATGTTTAGTGTTGATTCACCAACGGCGGTGCGAGGAGTTGATAAGTTAATTCCTGTCGATGTTTACATCCCTGGGTGTCCTCCGCGCCCAGAAGCAATCATGGATGCCATTGTCAAGCTGCGCAAAAAGGTTGCTAACGAGTCGATGCAAGAGCAGGCTCAGATTAATCAAACCCATCGTTACTACAGCACAACTCACAGCATGAAAGCTGTGCCAACAATTTTGACTGGCAAGTATCTACAGTCTGAGACTCGCGAAGCTCCACCAAAGGAGTTAACCGAAGCCATGGGCATGTCGGTACCCCCTGCACTCAAATCCTCTCAAAAACAGGAGGTTGATCGTGACTGAAGATTCAAAATCAGCAGAGCCAGAGGTTCAGGAAAATAGTGAAGCCTCTGAGCTTGTCGAGACTGGTAAAGTCAAAGGCTGGTTGCAAGAAAACGGCTTTGAGACTGAATTAATGGAGGCGGATCACCTTGGTGTTGAGGTGATTAAAGTCCAGCCAGAGGTTTTACTACCCGTTGCTACAGCTCTCTACGCCTATGGGTTTAATTACCTGCAATGTCAAGGTGGTTATGATCTTGGTCCTGGTGAAGATTTAGTTAGCTTCTATCACTTGATTAAGGTTAGTGATGATGCTGATAAACCTGAGGAAGTGCGGTTGAAAGTGTTCCTGCCTCGAGAGAATCCGAAGCTGGCTTCAGTGTACTGGATTTGGAAAGCTGCCGATTGGCAAGAGCGGGAAACCTACGATATGTTCGGCATTATCTTCGAGGGACACCCGAACCTGAAGCGGATTTTGATGCCTGAAGATTGGATAGGTTGGCCTTTGCGCAAGGATTATATCTCGCCAGACTTTTACGAGTTGCAAGACGCTTATTAAAGATAAGGGTACCCTGCCTGACTTCAAAGGCGGGGGTTCGCGATTGATGGTTGATACTTCATCACCCTGAACAAGGAACTAAAATTACGGGGCTTCTATGCCCCACGCGTTTCAATAATTCGCTGCTCAATCCGTTGCTAACAATAAGCTTCTTTCAAAAGTCATCGCTGGGTTACTATAAGGTTTGAACAAAACCGATTGGTGGCTGTCAATCATAAATTTCGCTTATTCTTTTGTTGAGTGAGCCTAAGTTCGTCATTGTACAGCCCAGCTAAAGGTATATCGGAGAAAGCAGCTTATTATGACTTTTCGCATTCTTTCTTTGGATGGTGGCGGTATTCGAGGCGTGATGCCAGCGCGCATGCTTCAGAAAGTTGAGAAGCAACTCGGCTCCCCTTTAACCAAACACTTTGATCTAATCGCAGGTACCTCAACAGGGTCAATATTAGCGGCATTAATTGCAACTGGTAGGAATTCCAAGGAACTGCTCAATCTCTATTTAGATAAAGGTTTAGGAATCTTTCCTTATACATCCCTGTTATCACCTGAACGGTTACCATTAATTTTCCAATATGGTATTTCTGCTCCTAAGTTTTCAGATGAAGGGTTGACTAAGATTCTTAAGGAAGAATTGGGAAATAAAAAACTTTCCGATGTGACGCCAGATCCTAGTAAGATGATGGAGTCACTAAAACTGTTAGTTCCCAGCTACGATACGATTACGCGTAACCCAGTTGTGTTTAAGAGTTGGCGTCATGACCGGTGGTATGCCGATGTTCCTCTATGGGAAGTTTGTGTCTGTTCTGCTTCAGCCCCAACCTATTTTCCCGCCCACCTGATCGAAAAGAATGGGAAAGAGTACTCCTTGATTGATGGAGGCGTTTGTGCCAACAATCCTGTTTCCTGTGCTGTGGCAGAATCTATTAAACTTTTACGTGATAATACTAATCAATCCTTGGCAGAGGTACTCGGGCAAATTAAAGTACTATCCATTGGTACTGGAGATCCAGCAACTCCAATTCCCTGGGAGCAAGTGCGAGGATGGGGACTACTGGAATGGGGTTTACGCATTGCCGATGTATTTATGGATGCACCGCCAGACATTCACCGGTATGTTGCTGAGCAAATTCTAGGTGGGAAAAACAATGAAGATGGATTGCGTTATATTCGTCTACAGCTACCCCTAAAGGAACCATGTCTGTCAATGGATGATGCCTCACCAGAAAATCTAGAGGAGCTCTTAAAGCAGACAGATGCCTATATTGAAAAAAAACAAGCTGATTTAGAGAAGTTCCTGGCAAATTGGTAGCTCTGGGGGCTTCCGATTTTTACGAAAACTCTAAGGAGTTGTTCATAGTTGATCTCCGGTCAATTAACCTTAATAAAAGTAAGTTGGGTAGAATGATGTGAAACCCAACTCGTTAGTTTCTCTAAAGACGTTGAACATTCGACCTAGCAGTCATTCTCCTAGGGGAACTTGCAACTGGCGCGAGGTGCTCGATAATACAATCACCCCGTGCCAGCCCTCGTGTATTAGTGGGTGAGCAAAAAAAGGTGTCGGAGCTGTGGGGGGACAGCTCTCAAAAAAGCGAAAAGCTTTACTTAAGGGTAATTTTTTGGATACTTAGCTAGAAATCCCACGCCAAATTTCCTTCACCCGTGTATTAGTTAGGGCAATGCCTTGTACAGTCTGGGCATCAAGATGGGCAGTAACTTCAATGATAGTGCTGTTATTTTCGCCATCGGCTCATATTTTGAAATTTTTAAAGGTTGAAACAACCAATCTTCCTTTAGGACTTCACTACCTTAAAAGGCCTGATCCTAGGATTATGAACTTTATGAACTAAAATGCGACATTTATGTATTGTCAAATATATTTCAATTGACAAGAATAGATTCAAGTCATCAAACCAGCAGTATATAGAGAACTGTTTATGCCACAAAGCCATTAGCCTCTATAAACACTAAGGAATTTTGGCAATTGCGTCATCAGTTATGCTGATAGAGAAATCATATATCGATTAGCAAATTCACTTGACCCTAAAACCCAGGATGAAAAATTCAGAACCCAAAATTCGCATTGAGAATCTGATTAAAATTTACGGAGAAAAATCTCGTGCTGCTCTCCAAATGTTTCGCCAAGGTGGCACTAGAGATTCTATCTTGCAGGCAACTGGTAATGTTTTAGGGGTTGCAGATGTGTCTTTGAGTATTAATCAAGGGGAATTATTTGTGGTGATGGGGTTATCCGGTTCAGGAAAATCAACCCTGGTGCGCTGCATTAACCGTCTGATTAATCCTACTAGTGGACATATCTATATTGACAATGAAGATGTTGCCCATGTTGAAGAAAAGCGAATGCGGGAAATTCGTCGGACTAAGGTTTCGATGGTTTTTCAGAGATTCGGATTATTTCCCCACAAAAGTGTAATCGAGAATGTGGAATATGGTTTACAGGTGCAGGGAGTAGATAAAGCTACACGCCGTCAAAAAGTTCTTTCTACTTTAGAAGTGGTGAGTTTAGCGCAATGGGCCGATTATTTACCCTCTTCCCTCAGTGGTGGGATGCAGCAAAGGGTGGGTTTAGCCCGTGCTTTAGCCACAGATGCCGAAGTTTTACTTATGGATGAAGCTTTTAGTGCCCTAGATCCCTTGATTCGGCGGGAAATGCAGGATGAATTACTGCGCCTTCAGAAAAGACTGCATAAAACTATAGTATTTATTAGTCATGATATTCAAGAGGCTCTAAAGATTGGCGATCGCATTGCGGTGATGAAGGATGGCTACATTGTGCAAGTTGGCACACCGGAAGAACTTGTTACTCAACCAGCTGACGATTACATCAGCGCCTTTACCCAAGATGTTAACCGCGCTCAAGTCCTCAAAACTGGTTCAATTACTCGTCAAACCACTCCCTTGATTCTCGGTCAAGATTCGACCCAAGTCGCACTTGAGCAAATGTTAGCACAGGAACTTCAACAAATTTACGTTGTTGATCAACATCGTAAACCCATTGGCATTGTCAGCAAAAAAACTCTTACCACCGCCCTCGATAATGGCAGTGAAGATATTATGCAAGTGATGCAAACAGACTTTCCCAAAATTCAGGCTTCCAGCAACCTAGAACATACCTTTCACCTCTACCGAGAAAGACTTCCCATTGCTGTAGTTGATGCTGAAGGTAAATTCCAGGGAATTCTAGAACCTTCCGATGTTCTGGATAGTATCAGCCAAAGCTAATTTATAGAGTATAAAAATATGTTTGGCATTGCTTTAAATTCCTTGGATTTATCCCTCGATCTGATGGCAAATACTCAAGGAGGTCTCAATTATTTTCTCAATCCCTTTGAGTTTTATACCTTACCCATTGAGGATTGGATTACCGATGCTATTAATTATTTAGTTGATAATTATCGCCCCTTCTTCCAAGCTATTAGTAGTCCAATTAGGTCAACTCTAGAGGGTCTACAAGGGCTTTTTCTAGTTATCCCTCCCTTAATTTTACTGATCATTTTTGGCTTAATTGCATGGCAACTGGCTGGGGGAAGAATTGCGATTTATACTGTTGTTGCCTTAAGCATGATTGGCTTTGTCGGAGCCTGGGAAGCAGCAATGGTATCACTGTCGCTGGTGTTAACTGCAGTCATTTTCTGCGTGTTAGTCGGCATTTCTCTTGGTATTGCCTGTGCCAGTAATCAAAAGATTGAGAAAGTGGTGCAACCATTCCTAGATGCCATGCAAACGCTGCCCTCCTTTGTCTATCTGGTGCCAGTAGTAATGCTGTTTGGTATTGGTGAAGTACCTGGAGTAATTGCCACCTGTATCTTTGCTATCCCGCCATTGATTCGCCTCACTAACCTCGGTATCCGTCAAGTCTCAACAGAAGTAGTGGAAGCAGCTGTTGCCTTTGGTTCCACCCCAGCCCAAGTCATGTGGGAAGTCCAAATTCCCTTGGCGATGCCGACAATTTTAGCAGGAATTAATCAGGCAATTCTGTTAGCACTATCAATGTCGGTAGTTACCTCAATGATTGGTGTAGCAGGGCTAGGACAAATGGTATTGCAGGGGTTGGGACGCCTGAATGTGGGCTTGGCGACAGTTGGGGGATTGAGTATTGTACTGATGGCAATTATACTCGATCGCATTACTCAGGCTGTTAGTAAAGCTGAAAATCAAAGCTCTTGGCAACAGCGAGGTCCCATTGGTTTTATCCTCTCGGGATGGACACCTCTAAAAATTGCCTTATCTAGCCTTATTACTGTGATTATAGTTTCTTCCTTAGTGGTTTTATTGAGTGGGCAACAACAACCCCAAGTAACAGAACAAACACAAAACACTGGTAAATTCACAAAAGAAGCACAATCATCAACATTAATGCCTGGAGAAGGTGTGATTGTACGCTCTGGCAATAGTACTTCGCCTTATGCAAGATTTGTTACAGACATTGTTAATATTGGGCTAGAAAAGCTCGGTTACAACGTTAAAGCTCAAAAGCAACTACAGATTCCTGCCCTACACATTGCTGTCAGCAACGGCGATTTAGAATTCTATGGTACTCATTGGGAAAAACTGCACGAAGCATACTTTCAAAACAATGGTGGTGAAGAGAAACTCCAGCGGGTTGGATTTCTCGTCCCTAATGCCTTACAGGGGTATCAAATTGATCAGAAAACCGCTAACAAATACAATATTACTAACCTAGAGCAACTCAAAGATCCAAAAATTGCTAAACTCTTTGACTCCGACGGAGATGGTAAGGCAAATTTGGTTGGTTGTGAGCCTGGTTGGGGTTGTGAGAAAGTAATTGAACATCACTTGGATGTTTATAAATTGCGCAATACGGTTGAACATGTACAAGGAGATTACTCAGCTCTAATGGCAGATACTCTTGGGCGCTATCAGCAAGGAGAAGCAGTTCTTTATTACACATGGACTCCTAATTGGGTAGCTTCAGTATTCAAAGTCGGTAAAGATGTAGTTCGCTTAAGTGTTCCTTTTACAGCTATACCCGAACATATGGGAGAATTTACCGAAGAGGACACCTCGATAGATGGGCAAAATATCGGATTTGTTCCCGATAATGTCCGTATCTTGGCTAACAATAAATTTTTGAGTGCCAATCCCACAGCAAAACGCTGGTTTGAACTAGTTGAGATTCCCCTTGAAGATGTTAACCAACAACAAAAACTTGTTCAAGATGGTGAAGATTCCCCAGCAGATGTCCGTCGTCATGCTCAAAAATGGATTGAGAATCATCAACAGTTGTTTGATAACTGGTTAAAGGAGGCAAGACAAACAGGAAACTAAGAGAGCCTCTGTACATTCAAGTTTAAATACGTGAGCATCAATAACAGCCAAACCATTCTCGATTATCTCCTCAATCCCTTTGAGTTTTATACCTTACCCATTGAAGATTGGATTACCGACGCTATTAATTATTTAGTTAATAATTATCGTCCCTTTTTTCAAGCTGTTAGTAATCCAATTAGATCAACCCTAGAGGGTATCCAATGGCTTTTTGTTGCTATTCCTCCGTTAATTTTGCTGATCATTTTTGGCTTAATCGCCTGGCAACTGGCTGGGAGGAGAATTGCAATTTACACTGTTGCCGCCTTAAGCTTGATTGGCTTTTTCGGAGCCTGGGAAGCAGCAATGGTATCACTGTCGCTGGTGTTAACTGCAGTAATCTTTTGCATGGTAATCGGCATTTCTTTCGGTATTGCCTGTGCCAGTAATCAGAGGGTTGAACGATTATTACAACCATTCCTCGATGCCATGCAAACGCTGCCCTCCTTTGTCTATCTGGTGCCAGTAGTAATGCTGTTTGGTATTGGTGAAGTACCTGGAGTAATTGCCACCTGTATCTTTGCTATCCCGCCATTGATTCGCCTCACTAACCTCGGTATCCGTCAAGTCTCAACAGAAGTAGTGGAAGCAGCTGTTGCCTTTGGTTCCACCCCAGCCCAAGTCATGTGGGAAGTCCAAATTCCCTTGGCGATGCCGACAATTTTAGCAGGAATTAATCAGGCAATTCTGTTAGCACTATCAATGTCGGTAGTTACCTCAATGATTGGTGTAGCAGGGCTAGGACAAATGGTATTGCAGGGGTTGGGACGCCTGAATGTGGGCTTGGCGACAGTTGGGGGATTGAGTATTGTACTGATGGCAATTATACTCGATCGCATTACTCAGGCTGTTAGTAAAGCTGAAAATCAAAGCTCTTGGCAACAGCGAGGTCCCATTGGTTTTATCCTCTC
>JAAHGS010000226.1:0-1382 GCA_010692645.1 Symploca sp. SIO2E9 | reverse complement strand
TGGCGACAGTTGGGGGATTGAGTATTGTACTGATGGCAATTATACTCGATCGCATTACTCAGGCTGTTAGTAAAGCTGAAAATCAAAGCTCTTGGCAACAGCGAGGTCCCATTGGTTTTATCCTCTCAGTATTGAAACTGTTAAAACTTCCCTTACCTAGTGCTGTTGCCATTGTTTTAGTATCCTCACTCGTGGGTTTGTTAATTTGGCAGCAAATGCCTCCAAGAATTAAACAATTAATAAATGCTAATCAATTTCTAGAAACAAAAGAAAGTATAGAAGAAAAATTTATGCCTGGAGAGGGCGTGATTGTACGCCCTGGCACTGGAATGTCTCAGTATCCAATATTTAGAGCAAGAATCATTGATACTGGCTTAGAAAAACTCGGTTACAGTATCAAAACCAGAAAACAATTAAATGTCCCTAATATTCACATTGCTGTCAGTAATGGCGACTTAGATTTTAATATTAGTCATTGGGAAAAATTACACGAAGGATTCTTTGTAAAAAATGGTGGTAAGGATAAATTTCAACGGCTAGGGACTCTCGTCTCTAATACTATCCAGGGATATCAAATTGATCAGAAAACTGCTAAAGAGTACAACATTACTAACCTACAGCAGCTCAAAGACCCAGAAATCGCCAAACTCTTTGATTCTGACAGAGATGGGAAAGCCAATCTCATTGGTTGCATTCCAGGTTGGTCTTGTGAACTAGCAATTGAACATCATTTAGATACCTATGGACTGCGTAATACGGTTGAACACGTGCAAGGAGATTACTCAGCTCTGATGGCAGATACTCTTGCCCGTTATCGGCAAGGAAAACCTGTTCTTTTCTACAATTGGACTCCTAATTGGGTAGGTTCAGTGTTAAAACCTGATCAAGATGTGCTTTGGTTAAAGGTTCCTTTCACTTCTCTACCTAAACAAATGGGAAAACTTACTGAACAAGATACCTCAGTAGATGGAATTAATCTTGGATTTCCTGTTGATAATATCCGTATTTTGGTTAACAATAAGTTCTTGGAGGCTAATCCAGCAGCTAAACGTTGGTTTGAATTAGTTAATATTTCGATTGAGGATGTTAATAAGCAGCAGAAACTTGTTCACGATGGTGAAGATTCTCTAGAGGAGATTTATGCTCATGCTCAAGAATGGATTGAGGAGAATCAAGAGCTGTTTGATAGCTGGGTAGAGGAGGCGAGAGAGGCTGGTAAAGTTGCTGGAAATTGACATCCTCCCAGCGCGTGTTTCGCGGGATTCCTAAACCTCGCGATGCGAGGTTTCTGCTTCTTCCACATCTGCGTACACCACCAACTCGCGTTAGTTATGTCCCCGTCTTACGTTATGTCCACAGACTTTCGACCCATTGCAGAGTCC
>JAAHGS010000225.1 GCA_010692645.1 Symploca sp. SIO2E9 | reverse complement strand
TGGGGAGATGGGGGGATGGGGAGATGGGGGGATGGGGAGAGTATTTTTCAGATTTCCTCCAATGATTGATAACTACAGACAGCGATACAGTTGATAAGGAATCCCGATACGGTAGTGTTGAGTGGGGTCAAGAGTACAATTTGTTTGAGTACTGATTCCAAGCTGTTGCGGATAATTCCGGCGCTTGAGTCCAGGAGCAACTACCCATAGATTTAAAGGAGGTGCTGGTAATGCTGACAATCTCGACAGTTGCTGCCAGATTAACTCATAACCCTGCTCCCGTGGTAAAAAAGCAAAATAGCTGCCAGCAGTACTTTGAGTATTAGAAAGCTCCCTAGTGGCACTATCGTCTAAGCCCGACTTGAGTTGGTCAATTGCTAAAGCAAAGCTTAATCCCAGAGCTACATCCTGAATATTTTTATATCCCATTACTACCACTAAAGGAATATTTTGCTCTAGATTCATATCCTGCGCCACTTGCTGAGGATGGAATGGTTTGAGAAATACTAGATTAGAAGCGACTAAGAGGCTGCTTAATAAGGAAATGGAGAGGGGGAGTAACAGAGCAGGGGAGAGGGGGAGAGAGGGAGAGGGGGAGATAGTCTCTTTTGCTTTAACTTGGCTTTGCTGCTTGTACCCAAGGGTAAGACTGGCTCCTAAGAGAATACATACTGCTGGGTAGTAGACAAAGTTATAACGAGGGGCAATGGTAATGTCTTTGCCTAGTAGGTAAACAATTACTGCGAACTGTAGCAGTACGCTTAGAGTAAAGCCGGATAGTGTTAGCGTTGCTAATTGCGTTGAGGACTGTTGCCAGAGGTGTCTGTAACCCCGCCAGCAACACCAGCCAAACCAACTGCCAAAGGCAACTGTTAACAATGTCATCGGTACGGCAATTGCTAAGGGCTGGGCTTCTATGGGTAGAGCAATTACCATTGCTAACCAACCTAACAAGGTTTGGTAAAGAGGTGCGATGTTTTCAGGTTTCGGCAACCAGCCAGTTTCTGCACGTCCAAAATCATTCAACAGTACTGGTAACCATGGTAGATAGCTCACTGTCACACCGATAACTGTCAGACTCAGAGTTACCCAGCTTCCTGTTGGTAGCAAATGACGACGCCAGTACATGAGTCCCGTCAGAGTCATTAACTGAGCCAGGAAAGCGATAATAAAAAAGTAATGAACGTAGCAACCAATGCTATTGACAATAGCCCAGCACAACCAAATTATTGGTTTTGATCCCCCGCGTCGAGTATAGAGGTCTTGTTCAATTTGAATTAATCCCCACAATGCTAAGGTGATTAACAACATTGGCATCGTGTAGTGGCGTGCTTCCTGAGAAAGATAGACGGCAAAGGGAGAGAATGCCATCAGTGCCGCTGCCATCAGAGCAGCAGATGGGGAAAAGGCCCTACGACTGAGGCAGTAAATTGCTACAATTGCGCCTACTCCCATTAAAACCGATAGCGATCGCATTACCCAAATCAACTGCTCTGTGCCTAACCAGCTCTGCCAACTATGCATTAAGCAAAAAAATAAAGGGGGATGGGTTGATTGAGCTGCAATGGTCTGGGCAATTGTACTACAGCTGATCCCCGATTTGAGCGTAAATATTTCCTCTAGCTTCGAGACTGGAAAAACCACTTCTAGAGGTAATTCGCCATAGCTGCGTCCTAGACTAAATAAAGCTGTCAGTACCTCATCGAGCCATAGAGGTTTAAGATCGAGATGCCAAAACCTGAGGGCTGCTCCTAGGATAATTACCCCAATTAGCGTTGAGTAATGTACATAAGACTTTTTGCGGTATTGAATAACCCTTGCCTAATTCCTTCTAATGATCAATTTTAGCTTGTCCGGCTAGAAGCCCCACCTCTATAATTTAAGAGTCAGCGTGGGGTGAATCCCTTCCCTTCTGTTGACAAAAGCTCAAAATCATTTACTTCAATCTATAACATCTATTGCAAAAATAAATTATGTAGTTATGGTGTAGTCTTGCTAGTATGATGAGAGGGTTTACAGGCAATGATAACCGAATTGATTAAACTGTTACCCATGCCAAGCTAAATCTGTATAACAGAGGTAAGTAAGGCACAATTTTTTTCTTATATCAAGAGGTAAACATGGCAAAGCGCCGCAATCTAAGAAAGGAAAAGGCGCAACGGAACCAAGCCTACGCTCGAAAGTTTCGTAGGCGTAGAAATACAGGTCGTTTCTCCAACAATAGACAGGGTCAAGATAATCGGCAGGGTCAGGATAACCGACAGGACCAAGATGGCCGACAGGATCAAGATAACCGACAGAACCAAGATAACAGGTCTCTAAGAAGTTGAGAAAGTCGAGTCTAGGTAGTGGCTCCGCAGTATGAAGAAGAAGGAGAATATATGATGACACAAGCCAAGCTTGGCGATAGTGTTAAAGTTCACTATACAGGTAAATTAGAGAACGGCATGGTGTTCGATTCTTCTAATGATGGGAGTCCTTTGCATTTCTCTCTTGGTGAAGGAGCAGTCATACCTGGCTTTGAAGAGGCGGTGGTGGGAATGAGTCCAGGTGACTCAAAAACTACAAACATTCCATCAGAGCAAGCTTACGGCCCTCATCGTTCAGAACTAGTTATGGTAGTTGAACGACAGAAAATACCTGAGGATTTGTCGGTTAGTGTGGGTCAACAATTACAAATTGCTAAGCAGGATGGTCAAGCAATCCCAGTTATTGTTACCGAAGTCTCTGAGTCTGAGGTGACTCTCGATGCTAATCATCCCCTGGCAGGACAAAACCTAGTTTTTGACATCCAGCTTGTTGAGATTGGTTAATTGCTCTAGGGTTACTGTTAGCATCATTTGGAAAACCTCTCTCCTGCCAGGAAAGATGCTTGAATTGTCCCCATTCCCTACAAGGTAATCGGGTTTAGGTTTTTAATTAATTTTTCCAGATTAAGTAGCGATCGCAAATGTAACTGCGATCGCTATTTTGTCTTCGTAGATCAGTTGGCAATAACTTATACGCAATCTAGCGAAACAATTGCACTGTATAGTCAACAAATTTTTTTCCCCAAAGTATTGTCTTCAACATAACATTGTGATAGATTAATATTGTTGCAACTGCAATCGAGATCAAAAGCCAGCCTGGGATTCTCTAGTCGATACTGTTGGCTCATAGCTTAAGTCCTCTCAAAGAGGACTAAACGCTAGTTATACAAGATTTCAGTCAATTTTAATGGACTTTGGCTATTAGTCCGGAAATTGATTTCCGGGCGGTTAAGGTAGCTTACTAACAGTGTTGAAAGAGCTGAAATTAGGGAACTCTAAGAAATAAATTATCAATTCACTTAGAAACACAACCTAAAAATTCTTCTCCCCATCCCCCCATCTCCCCATCTCCCCATCAAGTCAAAATCGTACCATCGAGCAAACGCTGATAACGATACTCCAACTCCTGCTTCATCAAAGGAAAACTCTCCAAACTCTTATCCTGAAGAAGCACCTTCTCCGCCGCATCCCTTGCCAAATTCAAAACCTCTTGATCCTCCACCAAACTTGCTAAAGCAAAATCTGCTAACCCAGACTGCCGCTTACCCAACACCTCACCAGGGCCACGCAAACGCATATCCATTTCTGAAATAAAAAAGCCATCCTGTGATTGTTCCAACACTCCCAGACGCTGACGAGCCGTATCAGTTTTAGAACCACTAATTAATAAACAAAAAGACTTATGAGCACCACGCCCAACACGCCCCCGCAATTGGTGTAACTGAGACAAACCAAAACGCTCGGCATTTTCAATCAACATTACCGTCGCATTAGGAACATCAACTCCCACTTCAATCACCGTTGTTGCCACAATAATTTGTGTCTCCTGCTCTCGAAAAGCCTGAAGCGCCTCATCCTTATCAGCCGGATTCATACGCCCATGGAGTAAACCTACTTGAAATTCTGGGAAAATAGTTTCAGAAAGTCTTTGATGTTCCTCAACTGCAGAACGCACATCTAACTTTTCCGATTCTTCGATTAGGGGCAAAACGATATAGGATTGACGCCCTTGCGCTATTTCCCGACGAATCAAATCGTAGGCGTGACTACGCTCTTTCCCTGACATCACCGTCGTTACAATCTCCTGACGCCCTGGGGGTAATTCATCAATCTGACTAACATCCATATCCCCATGTAGCGTTAGTGCCAAAGTTCTAGGAATTGGTGTTGCCGTCATTGTCAAGACATGAGGAGACTTACCCTTTTGTTGTAAACGAGCTCTTTGCTCCACACCAAAGCGATGCTGCTCATCAATTACTGCTAAACCCAAACGCTGGAAATTAACCTTATCTTGAATAAGGGCATGAGTACCCACCAACAGAGGTAACTCTCCAGTTTCCAACTGCGAATGTATTTCCCGGCGCTTGGCAACCCTTGTCGAACCAGTCAATAATTCCACTGGCAGATGCAAGAGATTAAACCAACTAACTAACTTACGGTAATGTTGCTCTGCCAAAACTTCTGTGGGAGCCATTAGCGCCGCTTGGTAGCCTGATTGAATTGCTGCCAGAATCGCTACCACCGCCACCACAGTTTTACCAGAGCCCACATCCCCTTGTATTAACCGATTCATCGGTGTATCCGAGGCTAAATCCTGGAAAATATCATTAATTACTCGCTGTTGAGCCTTCGTCAACTCAAAAGGCAGTACTTCATAGAATTGATCAATTAACTTACCTGTGGGAGCAAGTACAGCACTAGACTCAGTTTGCTGCTGCTGTTGACGACGCTGGAGAAACCCTAATTGTAAATAGAAAAACTCATCAAACACTAATCGCCGACGAGCATGGGCAAGAATATCGCTATCTACAGGAAAATGAATATTAGCGATCGCATCTGTTATTTTTACCAACCCATACTGTTGACGCAAGACAACTGGCAATGGCTCTTTAAGCTGAGAAGCACTAGGAAGAGCAGCAATCACCGCCTGTCTCACCACATCAGCAGCCACACCTTCAGTAAGGGGATAAACTGGTAAAACTCGACCAATTTTAAGGGAATCGATGCTATCTGCTTGAGTCTCTAAAACTTCTAACTCTGGATTCTCTAGAGTTACACCATACTTATTCTTCTTCACCAAACCAGATGCTGCCACCACCGAGCCCACCGGATACTGACGCTTAAGTCGCTCCTGCCAACCGCGATTGCTATAGCGAGTACCAGCAAAAAACCGACTGAGTTTAATTTGCCCAGTGACATCTCTAAGGAGTATCTCAAAAATAGTTAATTTCTTATTACGAGGACTAGTAAAACAACTACAGCGCTTCACCGTACCCATAATTGTAACCGTCTCACCCACAACCAAATTCGAGATATTGACTTGGCGTGCATAATCAATGTGGTCACGAGGATAATAATAAAGTAGGTCACGAACTTTGTGTAAACCCAGACGTGCCAAATACTCACTTTTCTTAATCCCCACTGCTGCAAAATCCTTCAGTGGCAAATCAACTTCTGCCTTCACCCTACCTTGTGAAGAAATAGCAGCTTGCTTCTCTACTAGGGGCGTAGTGCGAGGAGTTTTAACATGAGGAGCATTATTACTTTCCACCTCCAGCCCTTGCTGAAGCTGTTGCAGAAATCGCCTAGTTTCCGCCACTAGATGTTGCCTTTGAGACAAACTCATCTGAGGATAAAGAGCAAAGCAGGTAGCAAAAGCCTGCCATTGGCGTTGTTGAGTTGAGTTGAGGTTGCCAGGAGTTTTGCCTAAACTAAGGCAGAGAAATTCACTGAAGCGGTACTGGTTACCCACCAAATCAGTAAAACCCCTTTCCGCTTCTACAGAAAGAGCCTTTTGTAATCGTACCCAATCTGGAAATTCCCTTGCCACAACTTACCTCCATCAAAGGTTGAAGGACACCTCGCCGTAATAAGTGTATATTCAATTAAACCTATTACCTATTACTTATTACTTATTACTTATTACTTATTACTTATTTCAATCCTCAAACCAACTAGAACGCCATGCCGCTTCAGCTTGAGCAACAGTTCGTTCTCGCTGTATTTTGCGATTCTTGCGCTCAAGGGTTTTCAGTTTAGCTAAAATCTGACGAATTTGATTGCGACTAGCAGTTAAGGAATGTTCTGCAAATTCAATTTCTGGCAAGCGCAAATTCACGGCAACAATACGCGTTATGCTCGAATCTTCTGATTCATTTTTATCAGTATCACCTTCTACTTCCACCAACAAATTCAACAAATTAGGAGAACCGTTACTTGGTTCACCAGAGGAATCAGCTTTGGCAGCAGCTTCTAAGACTGCCGATGGCAATTTGTCTGGTATTATCCCAGTTTTTTGTAAGAGATTATTCGTTTCTACGGAAGTAGTTTGCAGGATTTGCTTGATTCCCTCCTCCACTCGCTCGTGCCACTGTTTCGGCTGCCCTCGTTGGCGTTTTCTGGTTTTACGAATCTCCACATTCTCTAGGGCTTCTGGCGCTTCCGAGAGCTTAATTAATTCAGGCAACTGCTCTTTAATAGTTGAGAGCAGTTGCTGATTAACTTCAGTTAATTCATCACCCTCAAACTCTGCTTGATTATCGCTGGCTGTTACAGTTGTATCTTGCTCTGACTCTAGAGGCGAAAGTAACTTTTCCTGAACCTGCTTTCCCAGTTGCCTCATCGAACTTTGCAGCTGTTGACGTTGATTGAAGGACAAACCCATAAAAGTCTCAGGGTATCCTTGAGTGCAAACCCGATAACTTGCCATTATCAACTGCTGCCGCACGGCTTGTCCCAGCAAAGTCAGATATTGGGAATAAGCACTGGAGAGTTCAGTCTTCGCCTGGGCAATCACTCCTTCGAGTTTTGCCAAATCCTGCTCAATTTGCTCTACTGCTCTGACCATGATCTCCGCATCAATACCAGCTGAAAGGGTTAAAAGAGAGGGGGGGATGGGGGGATAGGGAGACAAGTTAGAAGAGGTGATCGAAAAAAGGTGTGGGGAGTGTGGGAGGAATTATTTAGATACTTAGCTAGAAATCCCACCCAAAATTCCTTCACCTAGTTGGAAGAAAATTAAACCGCTTCCCACTTTAAATTTTGTTTGCCTCAGGGAGCATCAAAGCATCTTTAAAGTGACATCTCCCCAGGAAATGCAGAAGGCAGGAGGCAGGAGGCAGAAGGTTCATAAAAATCATCTCCCCCTCTCCCCATCTCCCCATCTCTTACTTACCACCCATCTGTGCAGCCACTTCGTCAGCAAAGTTGCTTTCTTCCTTTTCAATACCTTCACCTAGGGTAAAACGGGAAAAACGGCGCACTTGGATATTTTCACCCAATTGGGCAACGGTTTGCTTGACCAATTCTTCCACTGAGATGCTTTGGTCTTTGATATAGGGTTGATCCATCAAAGACATTTCTTTCAGGCGTTTGTCGATCCTACCCTGAACAATTTTTTCTTTGATCTGAGCCGGCTTCTTACCGAGATCATCACGCCCCATCTCAATTTCCTTTTCCTTAGCGGAAAATTCCTTGGGGATGTCATCTACTTTCACATATTCCACATTGGGGCAAGCAGCAATTTGCATAGCAATGTTCCGTGCCAGAGTTTTGAACTCCTCACGGCGGGCAACAAAATCTGTTTCACAGTTGATTTCCACTAGCACGCCAACACGGCCTCCAGTGTGAATGTAACTGTCAACAATTCCTTCTGCCGCTAAGCGCCCAGCCTTTTTCTCAGCTGAGGTAATGCCCTTTTGACGCAGCCATTCTGTGGCTTTGGTAACGTCTCCTTTGTTTTCTTGCAGGGCTTTTTTGCAATCCATCATGCCAGCGCCGGTTTTTTCCCGTAGCTCTTTGACGAGTTTTGCTGAAATTTCTGCCATCTTGCCTTGGTTCCTATCTCTACTAACATAGATTACACGCTAATTATTCTTCGCTATCCCCCTTACCCTCTAATTCTGAAGACTCAGATACTGGAGGCTCAGATACTGGAGGCTCAGATACTGGAGGCTCAGATACTGGAGATTCAGATACTGGAGATTCAGATACTGGAGATTCAGATACTGGAGGCTCAGATACTGGAGATTCAGATACTGGAGGCTCAGATACTGGAGATTCAGATACTGGAGGCTCAGATACTGGAGGCTCAAAGTCTTGATATTCTTCTACCCCTTCAACTTCGTAGCCTTCATCCACATAGTCGATTGCAGCTTCAAAATCTTCGTAGTCTGGCTCCTCGCTTTCGAGCTGACCATGACGCCCTTCGTAAATAGCGTCAGCTAGCTTACCTACTATTAGCTTAATAGACCGGATCGCATCGTCATTGGCTGGAATGGGAATATCTGCCACATCAGGGTCACAGTTTGTATCTAACATTGACACAATTGGCAGCCCTAGCTTCTCACATTCAAGAATTGCATTGTACTCGCGCCGTTGGTCTACAATCACTACAGCATCAGGTACTTTGCGCATCATTTTGATACCGCCTAGGTACTTTTGGAGCTTACCCATTTCGCGACGCAAAACCGAGGCTTCTTTTTTTGGCAGTAAGTCAAGGGCTCCACTCTCTTCGCGGCGTTCCAAATCCTTTAAGCGCTCTACCCTGGTTCTGATTGTCTCCCAGTTGGTGAGCATTCCTCCCAACCAGCGCTGGTTGACATAATAAGCTCCACATCGGGATGCTTCTTGGGCAACAATTCCCGCCGCTTGTCGCTTCGTTCCTACGAACAGGAACCTCTTGCCCTGCTCTGAGGCTGTGCGCACGTAGTTGTAGGCTTCTTCCATTAATTGGGCTGTCTGCACTAAGTCAATGATGTGGACACCATTGCGGGCAGTGTAGATATACTGAGACATTTTAGGATTCCACCGACGGGTCTGATGACCAAAATGAACCCCTGACTCTAGCATTTCAGCCAAAGAGATTACTGGCATAGTATTTAACTCCTAATTCGGGTTTATCCTCCATCCAAGTGCATTTCTTAAGTTTTGATTCTCCAGAAACACCCGAAACCTTGGATGTGCGAATTTTAGACAACTCTATCAGATTAGCAGATTCTAGCTGTCGTTGGTGAGACTTATTGAGGAAATGGGGAGAGGGGGAGACAGGTCGACGCGGAGACGCGGAGATGGGGAGATGGGGAGATGGGGAGATGGGGAGATGGGGAGATGGGGAGATGATTGTTTAGATCGATCATAGTTTCTAAATTAAATTCATCTCAACTTCATATAAATCATACAAATATAATTACATTGGTGATGAGAGTAAAACTCTGAATGCTGGTTTTATTGCTGAAGAGGTTCCGGAGTTATTGACACTCCCTCGCTAAAAGCGAGGGATTCTTAGGTCACGGGGATTCCAACGAATTTACCCTCACTAAGCATCTTGACCGTCTGTCCTACGGCTGCAAGTCCGCGTATAGCGACTACTTGAGCGGCTGCCACATCTCTATCAGTGGTATAGCCGCAATGGTGGCAATGGTGTGTTCTTTGTGCCAGAGTTTTCTTTCCAGTCTCGGTTAGACAGTTGGGGCATATCTGAGAAGTTTTCTTGCTGTCTACTTTTTGGAAATAGACACCACGCTTCCAGCAGCACTGCTCTAGTATTTGCAAAAATTGACCCCAACCAGCATCTAGACAATGCTTAGCTAACATGCCCTTAGCTAGTGCCTTCAGGTTCAAATCTTCTGCAAACACCATCCCTGCCCAATCACACAGATTATGGGCTAATTGCCAGTGGTATTGCTTCCTGATATTATTGATTCGTTCGTGCAACCTTGAGACTTTGTGCTGTGCTTTCTTGCGGTTGTTGCTCCCTGGACGCTTTCTACTTACCCTCTGTTGCAGCAATTTAAGCTTGCCTGAGAGTCTTTTAAAAGGTCTTGGATTAGGAAACAATCTTCCGTTAGAAACAGCAGCAAAGTGTTTAATTCCTACGTCTATCCCTATG
>JAAHGS010000224.1 GCA_010692645.1 Symploca sp. SIO2E9 | reverse complement strand
TTAGTCCTCTACAGTTCACTCTATTTTAGACTAATTAGTTTGATTTTTTGTCCCTACAATCTAAATCATCAGGGTCGCCTAGCTTTTATAAGGTTTGAGCAGGTTTTTCGCTATCTATTAGTAGCTCTTCGAGTATTTGATGTAACTCTCTCAAGTGTATCCAACCGACAAAGCCACTATAGAGGCATTGCTGCTGGCTGTTGGCAACAAAGACGTGTTCAATTTGTAAAAAATTCTTCCAAGTGCGAAGGGTTACACCATTGTCGAAAGTCAGATATACCTTAGCGCGGGGAAAATCTCGCTGATGAGCATCAGTCATGCCCGGTATTAAGCGCAAGCGCTCAATTAATTTGTAAGTAAAATCTGCTGGTGGCGGTGCGGTAATGACTGGATTCGCCCAAAACTTAAGAATGGTTGTCGCTACTTGCCAATTATTTTTGAGGTCTTCATGAGAAAGTTTGGGTAAAATTACCAGTTTTGCGCCATCAAACTTGGTAGTTTCTAGATTAATCGTACCATCGCTGCCTTGATCAGTATCACCTGCGATCGCTAAAGTGGGAATATTTTTGGCAATTGACTGAGCCATCTGGCGACGGTTTGTACTTAAGTCCCTGGCTATACCGATGCCGATTCCTAAAGGATCAATAATGCGGGCTAAATCTGCACCTCCCACTGGAGAGGCAATCAAGACTAATGATTCTACTTTTGAGTGCCATTCCGGGTGACGGTTAAGAACTTCCAACCAGATTAATCCCCCCATGGAATGACCAATAATTCTCATTGGTGTATTGGGATGAGTGGCAATCGTCTCGATGGCTTTTTGTTCTACTTGCTCAATCAGGGGTTCAATTCTCAGCCAAGTTCTAATCCAGCCCAAATTTGGAGTAATAATGCGAGCTTTTGATATATTTAACTCCTTCGTTAGTTTAGCGATCGCTTTGTGGTTATCAGCCCATCCGTGCTGGGCGTAAACAATAAAATCTGGTGTCTCAGTCACTGGTCTTAGTTATTTTAATTAATTGTAATTAGTTTTAGTCATAGACATACAGCTCAAGATAAAGGATTTAGAGGAGTTAGCAGATAGGCTGTAAGAGTTTAGAGCACACAAAGCTCTATTATCACAATTGAATACATAGTGTTCCGCTGCTGTTAAGTAGTCGGACATAAGTAAAAGCAACTGTGTAAACAATTATGAAATCGCCTGGAGTTCCCTTACACCCTACACCCCACACCCTACACCCTGTCTCAACCAGTAACCTTTATCAAAATCGCAGGTACTTAGTGATTCTTGTTCAATGGCATTGAGGAAAAATGCTCTAGCAGTAAACGGTGGATGAAGATGTAGCCACCGCCAACTTTTTGTAAGAAAATTCGCTCTGTAGCGTAGTCGAGGAAACGGGCATAGTTCCAGGTAATGGATCTGCTCAAGTACAGAACAAGGCGTAGAGTGAAGTGTTGAATACAGGCTATACCTGCAGGAGAAGCTAGTCCAAAAAGTAGTCCAGGAACTGCCCCAAAAACAATTGAAAGACCCACTAATGGAGCCAATATTCCTAAGGATAGTACTCCAATAAGAATAAAAACCATAGCATTTTGGGCTGACTGCCTAATACCTTGATTGGGCATAGTATTTTTTTCAATACCACCGCTAGTTAAACCACGAAGGAGTACAAAAATCGCCCCAGTTTCCAGTCCATTCAGACCATAAATTAGGCAATCAATTAATCCTCTATTAAGTCCAGCATTTAGACCACTTATTATTCCATTACCTATCCCACAAATAAGTCCTACAACTAGTCCTACACGTAAACCAGGTAAGAGGTTATTTCTAGTTTTTACCCATGACCATTTTAGAGTTTCAACTGGTTCTATTTGATTCATAATAAGTTTCATAATTAGACCAGTAATTAACCCACCACCTAACCCGAGAATAAGTGCAGCAATTAGCACACTGTCCAATCCCAAAATCAGTCCAAGATTAACTACAACAGATACTCCAACAACCACTCCAGCAATTAGACCAATACCGATAACATACATCCATCTTTGAATGCTCTTCTGCAACCAACTAGGCTGCATTCGTTCAATTAAAAATACCGTTTGAGACTCCTGCACCATTCTTTGGGCTAGCCAAATAAGCCAATTCATAGCTTTTGGCTTTGGATACCTGGCATCAGCACCCCTGCGCCTAAACATCCTGTCGATATAGGCATTAAAAATATGTTGGCGGCGCTGTTCCAGATTCATATTGGGCAAATCTTCAACAGACATTCCCTGATAAACGATCGCCATAATATTAAGCATTAATGGTGAAGATGCCAACTCTTGTAATTGGGTATCTGTTTGTAGTGCTGTGCTAACTGCTGCTACTGAATCACCAAGACTAGTAAGGTATTGTTGAATTTGTTCACGCTTTAGGGGTTGTACATAAATGGCAGCTTGAAGGTGCAGACGTGATTTAAGGGCGGTGTAATCTTTAATGCGGCTACAAACCACCATTTCTGTTTCTCCCTGTTGCTGGAGAAATTGATTTAATGCTTGAGTACAGTTATCACGAATATTATTCCTGACTTCATCTAAACCATCGAGCAATAGTAATAGTTTTCCCTCTTTTACCCAAACTTTACCGATCTCTTTAGAAACCTGATATTGATTGTTAAGTTCGAGAATTAACCAATCGGCAATGGTTTGTTTGCCACCTTTCCAAGAAGAGAGATTCAACACCACTGGCATCGGCAAGTTGACATCTCTTTGAGCACGGTTAATTAAATCGCGAGCAAGTTCGAGCAGAGTTATAGTTTTACCAGAACCTGGTTCTCCTAAAATGAGTAGGGTACGACCCATACCTAACTGATCAAATTGGTCGATTACTTTTTTCCCCAGTGGCAAGGTTTGCTGAGGTTGGTTGAAGGTTTCCCAAACTAATGCTGCTGGACTTTCCACCATGTTAAATCGCTCTTCAAGTCCTAGGGCAATCATCACTTGACCATGCAATGATTTTTCTAAAACACCTTTAATCCAAGCATTTCTGACTTTGTTAAGTAAAATCTGGCGATGGCGATACTCTTCACGACTGAGAGGAGAAGTTTCCTGTAATGTTGGTGAATTTGAGGATATCGGTACCAAATCTAAAAGCGGTTGCACTTGTGCTGGCGCTGAGGAGATATTTTTTTTACCAGAATTAGGGACATTTGTTGATAGTTTCTCTTCTGGAGAGGATAAAGGTAAAGTCTCTATAATCGGCGCTTTCGCCAAGAGAATTTTATAGCCTTCTTTGATAGCATAGATTTCTGGCTTCATTGCTGGTACAGCTGCTTGCACCTTTCCTTTGGCATACTCATGCAACTCATCAACCGAAATCATGCGATCGCAGTCTTGATCTGCTGCTCCGGTTTTGATACCCTCAACAAGGTAGTTAGTATAAATTGATAGTTCTAATCCCTTCTGTTCAAAGGAATATTGCATAGAACTGGAAGAAGTTAGAATAGCTCTCCCCTCGCCGCCTAGCTGTGTTCTAACATCTACCTTACCGTCATCTTTGGCTAATAATCCCTTAGCAAAAGCACCACTAAAGCAACAGTCGAGAATTACTACCTGTCGCCTAGAACGACAATTATCCATAAGATCATGGACAAAACTAGCTGCCACTGCCGTCGCTTTAATGAGTTCTCCCTGTTCAGTTTTACGAGTGATGCCAGTGGTTAAATAAAGTCTACCTCGTTCATCCTTAACTCCATGACCAGAAAAAAATAGCAACACTAGGTCATTTTTATGGCGAGTAGAGGTAAATGCTACTTCAATTTGCTCCTCCATCTCCTGTTTATCAGGATTGACGAGCATCTTTACCTGATCAAAATTGCCCAATTCTGGATTCTGCAAAACTCCGCACATTGCCTCCACATCTTTTGTGGATGCAGGCAGGGGTGTAAAACCTGAGTGATATTTACTAACCCCAATTAGCAATGCTATCTTGACCATGGAGGAGAGTTATTGAAGCAAGTAAGTATATTCTAATCTGGTGTATTGACACTCCCATCGCTAAAAGCGAGGGATTCTTAGGTCGTGGGGATTCCAACGAATTTACCCTCACTAAGCATCTTGACCGTATGCCCTACGGCTGCAAGTCCGCGTATTGCGACTACTTGAGCGGCTGCCACGTCTCTGTCTGCGGTATAGCCGCAATTGCTGCAGGAGTGAACACGCTCAGCTAAAGTTTTCTTCCCTGTTTCTGTTAAACAATTGGGACAGATTTGAGAAGTCTTTCTGGCGTCTACCTTGTGAAAGAATACACCACGCTTCAAACAACATTGGGAAAGTATTTGTAGAAACTGACCCCAACCAGCATCTAAGCAATGTTTTGATAACATGCCTTTAGCTAGTCCTTTGAGGTTTAAGTCTTCTGCAAATATCATTCCTGCCTGCTCACAAAGGTTATGGGCTAATTCCCAATGGTAATTCTTTCGGATGTTTCCAATTCGCTCATACAGCTTGTTTACTTTGTATTGCGCCTTCTTTTGGTTCTTGCTCCCTCGGCGCTTCCTACTAACCCTCTGTTGCAGCAATTTAAGCTTGCGTTCGAGGCTTTTGAAAGGTCGTGGATTAGGGAACAATTTGCCAGTTGAAGTCGCTACAAAACTTAAAATCCCCATATCTATCCCCAGCGGTTTCCCATGGGGAAGCACTTGGGGGATGTCCACTTTCCACTGAACCGTTAACATCACATACCAGCCAGAAGCCCTGCGCACTACTCGCGCCTGCTTAACTTCTCCCCCTTGAGGGATGTCTCTCGATTGCCGCAACTTAACCTTTCCTATTTTTGGAAGCTTGATCGATCCCTTTTCTAAAGGATTCACTCCCAATTGGGGAAAGACAAATGACCGCATCGTTCCATACTTCTTAAAGCGTGGGAACCCGTGGGAGTTTTCCCACATACTCACAAACGCCTTTTCTAGCCGTTTGATTGTTTGCTGAAGTACATGAACTTGAACTGCTTTTAGTTGGGGAATTGAAGCTCTAGCAGCAGTAAGCCCTCGGCACTGACTGGCATAATTCGGGCGTTTGGCATCAGCTGGAATGATGTATTCTGACTTGAGAGAGCAAGCGTTTATTTGACACGATCTTGACTTAAACCAGTCTTTCCTCTCCGCTAAAGCGTAGTTGTAGACTTTTCGACACCGCTCCAGCCATTCTTCAAATAGAACGACTTGGTTTGCTGTTGGTTTAAGCTTGAATTCGTAAGTTAAATTAAACACTTGTTCGCCTCCTTGTTCTTATTGTACTCCTTTGTTGAGTATTCGTGTAGTCTCTTTATCAAAGGCGTTGATATTGAAAGTCCCCCTAGAAGGGGGAGGCACCAAACCCATTTTTTTGGGTCATCTTTAACTGTTCTGCATTAGTCTACAGAAATTATACGCAGTGAGCAAACCATATCAATTTATCGGTTATTGGGGTATTGGTTCCCAGGAAAAATTAGAATTAATCTTTACAAAAGTACTCAACGCCGTCTCCAACTGGGGTAAACCTAAACCCTTAGGCTGGTTAACCAAGAGAGGAGCTGCCCAGGGCGATTGTATTTGGGGAGTTAGCTACATCAGCATTGACGAAACCCCGCCAACAGTTACACATAGCCAGAATATTATCGCTTCTGTATCTGCATCTGGGCTATCTAATGCCCCAGATGCCTGGGTGAAGGTAGAAAAGAATAGCCTAATTTTGGGACGAGAACCCTTTGGACACTTCCCCCTATACTGGATGCAACTGGAACAATTTATCTGGTTTGCCTCAAAACTACAGCTGTTATTGCGAATTACTAAGACGCCACAAGTTAGCATCCCTGGCTTGTATGGATATAGCTGCTTTTCCTATGTTCCCACACCCCTAACGCCAGTCGAGGATATCTTTGCTGTCTCGGCTGGTACTGAACAAGTGTGGCAGTGTGTAGAAAAGTGGCATGGAGCCTCTTTACAGGTGGTACCCCAGACACCCCGTCGCTGCTATCAGTGGCGCTCAGCATCAGTTTTGATTGGGGATGAGAGGGCAGCAACAGCGCAACTACAAAATCTTCTCAAAAATGCGATTGAGCGACAACTAGAGAATTTGCCCTCTGAACCAGTGGGAGTATTGCTCTCGGGAGGTTTAGACTCTTCAATAATAGCCGCCTTATTAGTGCAAGCAGGAGTTAAAGTACGAGCCTATACCCTAGATTTTGGAGCAACTGGTATCCCGGAATCTCCTTATGCCCAACAGGTTGCCGATTTCTTGAAGATTTCTTTAGTTAAAGTTGAGGCAACACCCCGCCGGATTAAGAAAGCAATTGAACCTACAACCGCTGCTTTAGATTTGCCCTTTGGCGATGGTGTTACTGTACCCTTGTACTTACTTTACCAAGCAGCAAGTCAAGAAACTGCTGTTATTTTCAATGGTGAAGGTGGAGATCAATTGTTTGCTGGTTGGACAAATAAACCCCTAATTGCAGCTAACGTTTACAATGCACAACAACCAGGCGGTGCAGAAGATTTTACCCAACAGTACCTACAGACATTTCACCGACTCTATGGCTATGAGGGAAGGGTTTTTCAATCAGCTGTGTATGAAAAAATCGCTGGGGAGCATAGTTGTGTACCTCTAGATCCAGTAAAGTGGTTGGAAGATAGTTTAGACCCTTCCTTCTCCTCAGGTTTACTCGACAGGTTGCGCCGCGCCACTTTAATGCTCAAAGGAGCCCAAAACATCCACCCACGGGCAACAAATTTGGCATTGGCTCACCGATTGTTAGTGCGATCGCCTTTTTGTGATTTATCCTTAGCAGAATGGACATTCCAGCTACCAGGAGAATTGTTTCTACAGGGAGCTTGTGAAAAGTACATTCTCAAGCGGGCAGTAGAATCCTGGTTGCCTGCAGAAATTGTTTGGCGAGAAAAGCGTGGTATGGGTGTTCCCTTAACTCAATGGTGTTTAAAACAGCTGTGGTTAGAGGTTGGTTATTGGTTAAATCCGGGAATACTGCGCCAAGAAGAGCGTTGGGTTCCAGGCTTAGCTAAGCAGGTTATCTTGGGTGAGTTGGGGGGACATATCCAAGGGCGAAGAGTAGGCGAAATTCTCTGGCTACTAATTATGTGGCAGGCTTGGCGCACCAAAGTTTTGGGAGAAGTGGCAAAGGGAAGAAATTTTTTTGATTCTTTTTGGTTACCCTATTGGTGGTGGAAAAAATCTCAATTATGAACAGTGAGTGGTTCATGGTTCATGGCTCATGGTTCATTCTCCCGGGTGAACGAAATTTTGGTTGGAATTTCAATTCTCCCCATCTCCGCGTCTCCCCGTCTCCGCGTCTCCGCGTCTCCCCATCTCCCCGTCTCCGCGTCTCCGCGTCTCCCCATCTCCCCCTCTCCCCATCTCCCCGTCTCCCCATCTCCCCCTCTCCGCGTCTCCCCCTCTCCGCGTCTCCCCCTCTCCGCGTCTCCCCCTCTCCCCCTCTCCAAGATTGCAAGCCTCTTGAGACCATCGAGTGGGAAAATTAGATAATCTCACACCAATAACAGTGGAGGATATAGGCTATGGCTTATTTCTGGTATAAGGCATTTCATCTGATTGGCGTTGTCGTTTGGTTTGCCGGGTTGTTCTACCTGGGGCGTCTGTTTGTCTATCACGCAGAAGCTTCGGAGCAACCGGAGCCCGCCCAAACGATTCTCAAAAATCAGTATCAAATTATGGAAAAGCGCCTCTATAATTTGATTACCATGCCAGGAATGGTGTTAACAGTAGTAATGGCGATCGCTTTACTGATTACTGAACCAGAACTACTCAAAGACGGCTGGTTACATGCCAAGCTAGCTTTTGTGGTCGCTTTACTAGGCTATCATTTTTATTGTGGTCGCATCATGCGGAGGCTGGCAGCAGGAGAATTTAACTGGAGTGGTCAACAATTTCGCTATTTCAATGAAGCGCCAACTCTGTTGCTGGTAGCAATTGTTTTACTGGCAGTGTTTAAAAATAGTCTGCCTACAGATATTACTGCCTGGGGAATTGTCGGACTGATTGTAGCGATGGCGGTAATCATTCAGCTCTACGCCAAAAAACGCAAGCGGGACAAAGAAAAACTGGTAGCCGAGAAATCCCTAGCAGTTGAGCAAGCAGAAACTCAGGAAATTGCTCGACAGGTATCTGCTAATCCTTAAACTTCTGGCAAAGGGAAAGGGACTTTGAGCAAAGTGGCTCTAAAGGACTTCCAAAGAAAAAAATATCCTATCGAGGAGATGAGGAGAAGATTCTTTAGATCATATTTCTAAGTAAATTGGATAATTTATTTCTTGGAGTTCCCTAATACCAAGTTCTGATTAATTCTGAGAAGGAGTCTCCTGACTTGGAGTCTTCTTCTTTAATCAGATTTCAGTTCATTTTGGAGAAGGAAAGAGTTTTTATATATTAATAAAATTTGGTATAAAGCCTATTTCTTCTCAGGTTAAGAATAATGAGAGTAGTGATTATCGATTGTTTATCCTTTGTGGAAAACTAACACAATGCTGTGGAAAAGTCCCAACTGTTGTGGAAAACTACTGATTTATCGAAGCAAGTGCACTACTAAAAGCTAATCTGATCAGACTGGTAGGTTATTGGTTCGACGTGAATTGAAACTCGCACAGAACCAAAGCGTTGTCTCAAGTGGACTTCCACATCTTCAGTAATTTTATGAGCATTTTCTACATTTTTTGCTTCAACAATCAGGTGCATTTCAATAAAGACTTGACGCCCCACCAAGCCACGAGAAGCAATTTTATGGCAGTTAATCACGCCGGGAACTTGCATGACTATATCCTGAATCGCTTCTGGTGCGATCGCCATTTTATCTACTAACCAAGGCAAATTTTCTTGCAGCACCTTCCAGCCACTGCGAAATACCAATAGTGCTATAGGACGAATAGGTAGTGGGAGATGATTAAAGAACACTGTATGAATTTATTCAATATTCCTATCCGAAATCTTGATTACCATGACTCCTTTAAACACCCTTGCTAATCTAAGTTTCACTCTGGAGCCAACCTATCTTAAACATTGGACGCTAAAGGACTACCACCGGATGAGCGAGTTGGGCATTCTTGACTCCAACGAAGGAACTGAACTGATTGCTGGACAAATTACACTCATGGCTGCCAAAGGAACTTCCCATGTTACCTCGCTGCATCTGCTGGCGAATGCTCTACGCGATCAACTTGGCAGCAGTGTCCTGATTCGTACTCAAGATCCAATTCAACTGGATAATTTCTCAGAGCCAGAACCAGATTTGGCGATCGTTAAAGGAACAGTTTTAGATTACGCTCAACAGCATCCGGGCCCTCATCATGTTTATCTGGTGGTGGAGGTGGCTGACTCGACACTGAAACAGGATTGCGAAATCAAGGATAAGCTCTATGCTCAGGCAGGTATCACTGAATATTGGGTACTCGATACTAAAAATCGCCAACTACACGTCTTCAGTGACTCAACTCCGGCAGGTTATACTCGCCATCTCATCCTCACCGAACCTAACCAAGTTTCTCCCCTTGCATTTCCTCGTCTCACCCTTACTCTTACTTCTATCCTTCCTCCAGTTAATTGAATTCATGGTCTTGAGATCTTCGAGAAACTACTTAGCTTTTTGCATCTCAATTTATCAATCTGGAGGTGATAAACCGAAAAATAGCGACTTGCAAAAGCAGTTTATCACCCAGGCAAAAAAACAAAAAACAACTTCGAGGGAGAGCGCGTTGGTTTTAACCAATGGTAGGGTCACGAATCGAATTTATTCCGACGATGCTTTAGTAAATGTTTTTGTTGTAAAATAATTCTAGGGGTCAAAGATATTAAGCAATTAAAGGAGGTGATATTTCTGTACGGATGCCAACAAATAATGCTTCATCCTGATCAATTAGAAAAAGAGATTTTGGTATTTATCTGTCAACAAGCCAACAAGCTAGTCA
>JAAHGS010000223.1 GCA_010692645.1 Symploca sp. SIO2E9 | reverse complement strand
GAAAACGACATGCTGGTAATGACGTACTGATGACAACAGCCGTTTTACTGAGGAGCGGAATGATGCGAAAGTATCACGTTCCGTTTTGGAGAGCAGTGGAGGGGGCGACTCCTTCACTGACTTTAATCATCAGAGCAGAGGGTATCAGAATGCTTGCCGTAGGATGCCCGGAGGGCTGTTCGGTCTCAGGGACTGGGACTGCTGCTGATGGAGGGGAGGTAAGACCAAAGCTTGGGCGTCCGTCTAAGTTGAGGCACTCCCCCGTGAAATCAGAAGCCACGGCTTCAACGAAGTAAGCCGTGGTAGTTCACCTAAACTTTCAGTGTGGATCCAGCCTATTCTCAGGAAAAACTCATTTGGCAACAGTTAAATTAAATTTCAGGTAAGGTAGTGAGGCTAGCTTAACTTAAGGCGATCGCTTTAGGTTGCTTACTGCTCAGAAATTCTGAAAAGAATCAGCAGTTAGCATCAGCAATATAAATTCTCGCTTCAGTAGAGAAGCTTATCCTCAGAATTGATTGATCTCGATAAGCTAGCATTCACCCCCTAATTTGTAGTACTGTTAAAACCCTTGCTAAGCAAAGGATTGAGATGAGTTATCTTGAAACGACCGCAGAATTTTACTCTGAAGTAGCGCAAACACCTCAAGTTGGTTTATGTTGTGTCCAAAGTAGTCCTCTGCAGTTGCCAGGGCTGAACATTCCCTACAAAATGCAGGAAATGAACTACGGTTGTGGTACTACTGTTCATCCAGCTGAACTTATTAATGAACCCACTGTACTTTATGTAGGTGTCGGTGGCGGCTTAGAAGCTTTACAATTTGCCTATTTTTCCCGCCATAAGGGGGGCGTAATTGCTGTTGATCCCGTTAAGGCGATGCGTGAAGCTGCTAGCCGTAACCTAGTGCTTGCTGCTGAAGAAAATACCTGGTTTAATCCTAATTTTGTAGAAATTCGTGAGGGAGATGCTTTTGCCCTACCGATGCCAGATGCCTCTGTAGATGTCGTTGCTCAGAATTGTCTGTTTAATATCTTTGAACCAGCTGATCTAACTAAGGCACTTCAGGAAGCTTACCGAGTTCTCAAGCCTGGTGGGCGTCTGCTGATGAGTGATCCCATTGCCACTCGTCCCATTCCATCTCATCTGAAGCAAGACCAAAGATTGCGGGCAATGTGCCTATCCGGTGCACTCACCTATGAGGAGTATATCAAGTTCTTGGTAGTCTCTGGCTTTGGTCAGGTAGAAATTAGGGCGCGGCGTCCTTACCGACTTCTCGATTGCCACAATTATAATCTAGACAAACCCCTGCTGCTGGAAAGTCTTGATTCTGTGTCCTTCAAAGTTGTAATTCCGGAACATGGGCCTTGCGTTTTTACCGGCAAGAGTGCAATTTACACAGGTGCAGAAGAGTTTTTTGATGACAAGGCTGGACATATTCTCTTGCGGGGTGTGCCGGCAGCAGTTTGTGATAAGACAGCGGCGAAGCTGGGGGCTTCAAATTTAAAAGAAATCATCATTACTGATTCAACTTGGCACTATACGGGTGGTGGTTGTTGTTAGGGGTTTCTGTCCTACCCAAGAGTAGCAGAGTCAACGGTACTACAGGGTCACGACTTTTAAGTAATAAGTAATAAGTAATAAGTAATAAGTGATGACAAGATCATTTATTACTTTTTGCTGAAGAATTATTACTTAAAAAGTATTTTTAGTAGATATAGCAGTCGCCACAGCTGTTAGGACACTTTCTTGTTCCCTCTTCCCTGTTCCCTTTAAATCAAAATAGGATGTCCTAACTGACATGTCCGTTGCTATATTTATGTAATTGATGTTAATTGGTGTTCTTTAACAAGTAAAAGTAATGGTTCAGCAAGAGATCAATCAAAGGAAAGCAGGTTTAGAAATCATACCTTTTAGTCAAAAACTACATGCACCTTTAACTAAAGATAAGATCACTATTTTACAAATTAATCTTGGCAAACGTTGTAATTTGGCTTGTAGTCACTGTCATGTAGAAGCTGGACCAAAAAGAACTGAAGAACTTTCTCCAGAAATTTGTGACCAGCTGATTGAGATAATTTATCGGTTTCCTCAAATTAAGATTGTTGATCTAACTGGTGGCGCACCGGAGATGAATTATGGATTTAATCAGTTGGTGGAAGCGGCACGAGCAACTGGCAAGGAAGTGATTGTCAGGTCAAATTTAACGATTTATTTTGAACCTGGATTTGAGTATCTTCCAGAATACTTTGCCAAGCATCAGTTGAAAGTTGTTGCATCTCTACCTTGCTATCTAGAAGATAATGTGGATAAAATGCGGGGCAAAGGTGTTTACAATGACTCAATACGTGCTATTCAATGGCTCAATCAATTGGGTTATGGAAGGGACCCTGATTTAATTATTGATTTAGTCTACAATCCACCGCTTCCAGTTACTGATACTTTTTCTTTGACTCCCCAGCAAACTAAATTAGAACAAGATTATAAGCAATTCCTTAAAGAACATTTTGACATTGAGTTCAACCAGTTGTTTACGATTACCAATTTGCCAGTTGGTCGAACTAAGTTTTATTTGCAGAGAACTAAACTTTATAGTTCCTATTTAAAGTTTTTGGAGAAGAACTTTAATTCTGGAACAGTAGAGCATTTAATGTGCCGAGAGCAACTCTCGATTGACTATCTGGGCAATGTTTACGATTGCGACTTTAACCAGATGGAGAATGTTGCAGCTAGATCTGTTGCTGAGGAAAAGTTGACAGTTAGTAAGCTCTTAGAAGCTGGAAGCTTAGATATAATGGACGAGGTGCGCACGGCATCCTATTGTTATGGTTGTACAGCAGGTTGTGGTTCCAGTTGCGGTGGTGCTTTGACTTAAGAGGGAACAGGCAACCGCCAACCCTTAACAGCAAATCCCCATAACAGCAAGGCAGGAGGCAGAAGGCTCCAAGGCAGAAGGAACAAGAGTTTGGGCCATTAACTAATATCAAATAAATATATGATTTAAATGCGTAACAGCTTAGTAGGTTTTAAGTATTAAGTGGGTATTCAGTTTAACCTATTACTTATTACTTATTACTTATTACTTGTTACTTGTTACTTATTGCTTAGTAATGCTAACGTGCTTATAAGGGATTGTTTCCAGAAACTGAATGAGTATCTTCACCCTGCAATCGGTCAAAAAAGATTTCGGCATCAAGGAAATCCTCAAAGATGCCAGCTTTAGCCTAGATGCCACTGATAAAGTTGGTTTAATCGGCACCAATGGTTCTGGCAAATCGACGCTATTAAAGATGATTGCTGGTATAGAACCAATTGATGGCGGCAAAATCCTAGTCAACCCTGGAGTCAGAATTGTTTACTTGCCTCAACAGCCAGACTTAGATGAAAATCGCACAGTTTTGGAACAGGTGTTTGCCGACAGTGGCGAACAGATGCAACTAATTAGCAATTACGAACAACTCTCGCACAAATTGGCTCAACATCCAGAGGATAGCCAACTCATGGCTCGTTTTTCCCAGGTGACGCAGCAGATAGAGGCTTTAGGTGCCTGGGAATTGGAAACAAAAGCCAAAATAGTTTTAAGTAAGTTGGGCATTGAGGATTTTGATGCTCTTATTGCTAATTTGTCCGGTGGCTATCGCAAGCGTATTGCCTTAGCTGCTGCTTTGCTATCAGAGCCAGATGTATTGCTGATGGATGAGCCGACAAACCATCTTGATGCGATGTCGGTAGAGTGGTTACAGAGTTATCTTAATAGTTATCGAGGGGCGATTTTACTAATTACTCATGACCGCTATTTTCTTAACAACGTTACTAATCGGATTTTGGAAATTGACAGGGGTGACCTTTACACCTACTCTGGTAACTATTCTTATTATCTAGAGAAAAAAGCTTTAGCCGAAGAAGCGGTAGCCAGTTCAATTCGCAAACACCAAGGGGTTTTACGTCGCGAATTGGAATGGCTCAAGCAAGGACCAAAAGCTCGCTCAACCAAGCAAAGAGCTAGAATTGACCGCATTGGCGATTTACAGGCAAAAGAGTTTAAAGAGACTCAAGGTAAGGTTGAGATTTCTACTCCTGGTCGTCGGATTGGCAAGAAAGTAATTGAGTTAGAGAATGTATATAAGGGGTATAGTGAACGCATTCTGATCAAAGATTTTACCTACGAATTCAGTAACGATGACCGTGTTGGAATTATCGGCAGCAACGGTGCAGGTAAATCTACTTTAATGGATATTATCACTGGGCGCACTCAACCAGATTCTGGTCGTGTGGAAATTGGTGCAACTATTCACATTGGCTATTTTGACCAGCACTCAGAGAACTTGCTAGAGGCAATTAATGAAAATCAACGAGTGATTGATTACCTCAAGGAAGTGGCAGAATATGTGAAAACGACAGATGGAACTTTGATAACTGCTTCGCAAATGTTGGAGCGTTTCTTATTCCCTCCTGCGCAACAATATGCACCGATTCACAAGCTTTCTGGTGGTGAAAAGCGTCGCTTATTTTTATTACAAGTATTAATGAGTGCTCCGAATGTACTTATTCTCGACGAGCCTACTAATGATCTTGATGTGCAGACGCTGGCAGTACTGGAAGAATATCTGCAAGATTTCAACGGCTGTGTTATTACAGTTTCCCACGACCGCTACTTTTTAGACCGCAGTGTTAAGAAAATTTTTGCCTTTGAGTCGGAGGGTAAGCTGTGCCAGTATCCTGGTAACTATTCGGTCTATTTAGATTATAGAAAAGCCCAAGAAACTGAGCAACAGAGTACTAATTCTGAGGATAAAAAGGTAGAATCAGCTAAAGCTGAGAAATCACAGAAATCATCTGCTAATGGCAAGTCTCGCCGACTTTCCAACTGGGAAAAACGCGAATTTGAAGAACTTGAAGGTAAGATTACTCAGCTAGAAGCGGAGAAGGCTCAAGCGGAAAAAGTACTTTACAATTCCCCTCCCCAGAAAGTTTCTGAGGTCCAAGAACTTTATGAGAAGTTGGAGCGTTTGACTCAGGCGATTGATACGGCGACGGAGCGATGGTTGGAACTAGCTGAAATTGATTCCTAGAAAAGAATAGCTATGCCTTCTTGCCGTCCCTGTTCGGTCGTGTATTGGCAGTTCTGGGCAATGACACCCTCAGGTGTACGTAACTTAATGGTACCAGCCTTATTGCGCAAGATACCGCCATTGCCGGGGATAATGAATTTGAAGATATCTCCCGGGGCAATCTGTATATCAGCTAGTTCAAAGGTTGTTCCGTTTGGAGCAACCACTTGCCAACCTGATAGGGATGCTGTTTGCCCTGATATATTAACAATTTGCACAAATTCTCTGCCGCCTTCAGGATTTTTGGGGTTCACCATAGCAGCGATAATTCGGAAAGTGCTTGTGGTTTTCTCTTGAGATGTATGGAAACAAAGACCAAAAATGCTATTGTTTCAATTATAATCTTTTAGAGTTCGTAAACTACGGTACGGAAATTTTTACTGGTAGAGGCGATCGCAATTTTGACGAAGACTGGGGAGATTTAAAGCGAGTTTTACTAAAACTAGAGAAAGTAGAATTTAGAGGCACAACAGTTTAGTTCAAATCAGATTTGCAGCGAAAAGTCAGGTAAACTAGGCGTGTTTGACTCAAAGAACCTTAAGTTTTAGCCACCTCACCATGCCTGCCGACGCCCCCCAAATCCTAGCTCTTGACTTTGATGGCATCATCTGTGACGGACTTTTGGAGTATTTTCAGACATCCTGGGGTACTTATTGCCAAATCTGGAAGTCTGATAACCAAATGCCCTCAGATAGCCTAGCATCTAGTTTCTACCGCCTAAGACCAGTAATTGAAACCGGCTGGGAAATGCCTGTACTAGTGCGATCGCTGATACTGGGAATTCCAGAAGAAAAAATTATCGAAGATTGGGCAACCATTGCCCAGGGCATTGTTGACTCAGAGAAGTTGAATGCGGCAGAAAGCGGTAAGAAGCTAGACGCTTTCCGGGATAACTGGATTAAAACCGATTTAGACAGTTGGCTGGCACTACACAGATTTTATCCAGGCGTCATTGAGCGATTGGGTAAAATCCTCTCAGATCAATCAATACAACTATTTATCGTCACTACCAAAGAAGGACGCTTTGTCAAGCAGTTATTGCAGCAACAAGGTATTACCCTACCTGAAGAGAGGATAATTGGCAAAGAGTGCAAGCGCCCTAAATACCAAACCCTCAGGATACTGCTAGAGGCTCATAATTGCGAAGCTGTAGGGCTATGGTTTGTTGAAGATCGACTCAAAACCTTACAACTTGTGCAACAACAACCTGACCTCAAAGATACAAAGCTTTTCCTCGGAGATTGGGGTTATAATACCAAGGCTCATCACGAAACTGTCCTTAACGATGGCAGCATTGGGTTGTTATCCCTTGACCAGTTTTCACAGGATTTTTCGGCTTGGTCTGTTTAATTGAAGAAGGGAATAGGGATTAGGGATTAGGGAGTAGGGAGTAGAATGTTAAATCTCAATGGCATTGCATGCTCAGAGGATTTTTCTTCTTTACTTCTAAGTAGTGAATCTAGACAAACTTTTGGTCTATGCTGGATTTAACCAAACTCGCAGGGCAAATCCCCGGTATTAGTCAACACCTAAAAGTAGAAGCTGCCGCCAGTCGCCAGCGCTTGGAACTCGCCCAAAAACTACTGTTGCAGGCAAATTCACGATGGGAAGAACTACTCGAAGTGCAACAGCAATGGCGCGATCGCATCACCTTTGCTGTTGCAGCTCCAATGGAACCTCTCGATACAGTCATTGATATTGCTACACCACCAGAAAGCCACACTGTCTTTGCCACAGATGGTTCTCAAATCTCCCCTTCTCACCACGAAATTGCTTACTGCTATTTAATTAATATTGGTCGCGTAATGTTGCATTATGGGCAGAGCTTATATCCACTACTAGATAGCTTGCCAGAATTATTTTACCGACCTGAGGACTTATATATCTCTCGTCAATGGGGGATTCGCACAGAGGAATGGATCGGATATCGGCGCACAGTTTCAGAGGCGTCGATGTTAGCCGAAATTGCTTGTCGTTGGGTTAATCCCCCAGGGTCTCACTTTGATACACCTAACCTAGCAATGGTAGATGGCTCGCTGATTTACTGGTTTCTAGAAACATTGCCAGGGGAAGCGCGCGACCGCATTTTACCCCCAATTTTGGCAGCATGGGAGCAATTGCACTCAGTAAAAGTGCCTCTTGTCGGTTATCTGAGTGCTTCTCGCAGTGTGGAAGCTGTTAACTTACTGCGACTGCAAGCTTGTCCTCACCAGACTCCTAACTGTATGAGTCATTGTGCCAGCCTCAGTGAGAAAAATAAATTACCTTGTCAGATTGTTGACCCATTGCGAGATACTGCTCTCTGGGCAACTAGATTGAAACCAGGGCAACGCTCTCCCCTATTTCGTAGCTCTGCAAAAATTCTTGAACTTTATCAAAATCATCGTATCTACTTTTGCTACATTCATGTAGGGACGGAAATTGCTCGTATAGATATGCCAGAATGGGTAGCACTTGAATCCTCCTTACTCAATCAAGCGCTAAGTTTGATGCTGGGGCAAGTTCACAAAGGTTATGGTTACCCAGTTGCCCTTGCCGAGGCTCACAATCAGGCAGTTGTGCGAGGAGGCGATCGTGTCCGCTTCTTTGCCCTGCTAGAGAATCAAATGATTCGTATTGGTTTAAGAAATGTGGGTATATCTTATAAAGAAGCCCGCAAGCGTGGTAGCATTGCCTAATTTTAATATATGGGGGAGATATCAACCATGGCAGACTCAGTCCGAATTCTATTTAAACAAGATACTTTTCTGAAACAAGAGCCAGTGCAATCTTCAATGTTACCAAGTAACAAGATTCAGAAGATTCCACAAGGAACTCTACTTGTACTTGATTCCTATGAAAGACCTGCTAACAACCACATTAGGATTAGTCTCGATAGCCTTAAATTTAAGGGCTTAAGGATGAACTGGTATGCCTTTGAAGGGCATATAACTATAGTTCAAGAGCAAATTCAAGCTGTAGAGAGTATTAGTAAATCTCTCTCTAAACAACAAGCGAAAAATACGCTGAAAGTTACTACTTACAACAACCCTGATCAAGAATGTCCACTAAAACTGATTATTAACACAGACACAAAACTCAAACGAGCGCCAGTTGATTCTCGTTATTTGTCTGAAGACTCGATTCAGAAGGTTCCAGTAGGTACTGAGTTAGTGATTCTGGGTCAAAAGCCAAAAGCAGATAAAGTCTTGGAATTACCGATTGAGGACAGTCATTTTAAATTTTCTTTAAAGGATTTAGAATTCAAAGGTTTTAGTCAGGATTGGTATGTCTACGTAGATCATGCTGGTGTGCAAATACTTGGCTGAATTATCCAGATTTTAACAGTTATTCAGTTGTGAATACTTCGACACCGAAGAGGGTTTCAATCCAAACCCTCGCCCCGCATGGCTTTGGGTTGTCACGCCGATAAACCACTCGGCACGGTCCATGAATTTCTACTTCATGCCCGTAGATATTTTCCTGTCCTCGCTTAACGCTAATCACCGGAGCGGGCTTTTCCTGTTTTTGATTTTGGCGAATAGTCTGCTGATTAACGTGAATGATAGTCACAGGGGAAGGCTTACGCCTGCGCCAACGGGCTTTAGGACCTCTTGTTCCCTCTTTCACTTGTGGCATTCCCTCCACTAGAGGAATTATCCAAGACCTACCAGCCTTAAAGGCTCCTTGAATTCTGTCTCCTTTGAGTAATTGGCGTATTCTCCTGGCAGATATACCCATGAGTTTTGCCGCCTGTGTGCTACCAACAAACATATGTCTAAAAACTCTTCCTAATAAAGGTATACTTTATTTTCCAGTACAGATGCCCTTCTTGTCATCAGGGAATTTACTACTCTGGAAGTAAGTGCAAGGGTCATCAACCCCCGCTTCAACCGAGTAAGCGGGAGCTTGAGTGCGATTCGTTTAGCGGCTAATAAATAACCGCTACAACTCTTATCCCACAAAGGATACAGCAGTTGAACTTTCGATTGGATGGAGGTGAAAGCCCTCCTCATCAGACTCAGATGTGACTCCCAATCTGCCCACACCGAGGAAGCTCGATTCTTCCAGAGTGAAGCTGCCAACAGGGCGCAACCAGACAAGGGTTATGGCTTGACACTGGCGCTAACGGGGAGTTCCCACGGTGAAAACAGAGCCTAGAAAAGCGACCTACCCGCAAGCGAGGCATAACAACAAAACCTCGACTTTACTGGAGTTCATTCCCGCCGCATCTTCAAGCTATAGCGGTAAGAGTCTAGGGAATCTAGTGGTTGAATTGGCTCCACCTAACGGAACAAACAATCTAATTGAGGGAACGAATAAAAACGTGGCATGGGTCTAGGGGAGGTCGAACCCCAAGTAGGCAAGACGAGATGCGGAATCCCCACGCCACGGGTAGGACGAACAGTAATTTGTTCGAGGCATTCAGAAAACACGCTTGTTGAGAAGAGCATGATTAGGCACAGCAACAACGCTAGTGAATCTTGGAAAACGTTACCGTGGAAGCAATTCCGACGGGACTTATTTCGCCTTCAACGCCGCGTGTTCAAAGCTATTCGAGTTGGCGACAAGCGCAAAGCTAAGTCACTGCAAAAGCTAATTCTGAAGTCTTATGCAGCAAGAATGCTGGCTGTCCGTAGAGTAACGCAGTTAAACGCTGGCAAGAAATCGGCAGGTGTTGATGGAAAAGTAGCCTTATCGGACAACGAAAGACTCTCTCTGAGTTTGGAGCTGAAGGAGAAAGCTGCTAACTGGAAGCATCAAGGATTAAGAAAAGTACCAATTCCTAAAAAGAATGGAAAAATAAGAATTCTTAAAGTGCCAACTATTGCGGATAGGGCGTGGCAATGCCTAGTCTATTTCGCTCTTGAGCCAGCTCACGAAGCAACCTTTCATGCCAGGAGCTATGGGT
>JAAHGS010000222.1 GCA_010692645.1 Symploca sp. SIO2E9 | reverse complement strand
TTAATTGTACAACGGCGGTGGAGGCGCGGCATTCGGCGAGTGCGCGTCGCCTGGGGTTTCCCCAGGCGTTTATGTCGCACGTCTCGTCGCGCTCAAGCGAGAGTCTCCTGCCGCGAAGACAGATGAACCATCAACCTCAATTTTGTTAATCGCCTCACTATTCAATTTTTGAGAGTTTCATCAGGCATAAAAGCGCCACTAAGGTTGGCACCATCTAGCTTAGTTCCCTCCATCTTGGCATGGCTGAGGTCGGCATCTTTGAAGTCAGCGTTATTGAGAATAGAACCGCTTAAGTTTGCTCCTCTCAGGTAAGCACTATTGAGGTTAGCACCACTCAAGTCGGCACCAGTTAGATTTGCTCCTGCCAAACCAGCATTACTGAGATTAGCACCACTGAGGTTAGCCTGGTTGAGTTCAGTACTATCTAGAAAAGCACCACTGAGATTAGCTCCTGTAAGCTTGGCGCTGCTGAGATTAGCACCGTTGAGGTTAGCACCACTCAAATCAGCACTGCTTAAATCAGCATCACTAAGAATAGCGCCTTTGAGTTCACAACCAGGACAACTATTAGTTTCTAGAAGTTGTGTCTTATTTGAATCAACTTGGCTCTGTTGGGGTTGCTTACAGCTAGAAATGGCAAGCAGTAGTAGTAAAAGAATGACTGGAATTTTCATCAGTTCAGCTTTTAGTTTAACTGGTACGGGATTTGGCAATTCTTAAGCTGAGAAAAATTACTGGGATAATCCCCACTAGAACAATTGCTAGTGCTGGCGCTGCAGCTTCAGCCAGTCGCTCATCAGAAGCAAGATTGTACACTCGCACTGCCAGGGTGTCAAAATTAAAGGGTCGAATGATCATAGTTGCTGGCAGTTCTTTCATCACGTCCACAAAGACTAGCATTCCTGCCGTTAGCAAACTGCTCCACATCATCGGTATATGCACCTTAATCAAGGTGCTAGTTGGATCATACCCCAGGGAACGAGCAGCATCATCAAGACTCGGTGTGATTTTGCCCAGACTTGACTCAACGGTACTAAAAGAAACTGCCAGGAAACGAACCAGATATGCAAACACTAGGGCTGTAATTGTACCGCTTAGTAAAAGACCTGTAGATATACCAAAGGTAGCGCGCATCCAAGCATCAATAGCGTTGTCAAGCCTGCCAATGGGGATGAGGATGCCCACAGCAATCACTGAACCAGGGACAGCATAACCCATTGCCGCAATGCGTGTTGCCAAACGCATCACCAAGTTAGAGCGCAAGCGCAACCCATAGGCTATGAGTACAGCAATCACTACTGCCAGAATCGCAGTAACTACAGCGAGGATGAAACTGTGACTGGCAAAGCTCCAAAAGCGTTCATCGATAGTAGTAGCATTGATAATGGTCATTTGCATTAAGATTGCTGCTGGTAGCAAAAAACCAAGACTCACTGGCAGGAAACAAGCAAACCAAGCACCCACAGCAGAAATGCCCTTAAGTCGATAACTATTTATAGGTCGGTTACTTGCTGAACTCTGATAATATTTTGCCCGACGACGGGACCAACGCTCCAGCAAAACTAGCCAGAGGATAAATAATAAGAGAAAAGCCGCTAGCTGAGATGCTGCTATGCGATCGCCAAAGCCAAACCAAGTACGATAGATACCAGTAGTAAAGGTATCCACGCCAAAATACTGCACTGTGCCAAATTCGTTGAGGGTTTCCATCAGCACTAGTGCCAAACCTGCTACAATTGCTGGTCGTGCCAACGGTAAGGCGACGGTATAAAAACTGCGCCAAGGGTTACAGCCAAGGGTGCGGCTAGCTTCTAAAGCGCAGACAGACTGCTCTAGAAAAGCAACTCTCACGAGCAGATAAACGTAGGGATAAAGTACTAAAACCAACATGGTAATTGCGCCGCCAAGGGAGCGGATATTTGGAAACCAATAGTCTCCATAGCCCCAGCCAGTCAAGTCGCGAATTGCCCTTTGCACTGGTCCTGCAAATTCTAAAAAGTCTGTGTAGGTATAAGCAAGCACATAGGCAGGCGCAGCTAGAGGCAGGAGTAGTGCCCATTCAAATAGCCGAGAACACTGGAAACGGCACATTGTTACTAGCCATGCTGTTCCTACGCCAATTACCGAAACGCCAATGCCAACACCAACCATTAACCATAAGGAGTTAGTAATGTAGCGCCAGAGGACTGTTTGAGCCAGATGCTGCCAAACGTCGCCAGAGTCAACGAAGATGTTGCTCAAGACAAATAGCACTGGCGTCGATACCAGCAGGGCAATCATTATAACTAGAACTGTCCAGCCACTGGGTCGCAACAGTCGAAACCCCGACTTACGGATAAAATTCCCTGGGATTTTAGGTAGGTATTTACTGGTTTTGTCCATCAGTAGACCGTTGGTTAACCTCTTGCAAAAGTAGAATTGACCCCCCTCAATCCCCCCGATGCGCGGGGGGAAGAAATCTTGCTCCCTCTCCTGGCAGGGGAGGGGTTGCTCGGGATTTATGCAAGAGGTCTAGTATTGATAACCAGTTGCATTGACATCTTCATTTCTTTGAGAGCAACTCCTATTAGATCTGTTACTAGAGGGTAGCGCAATCTCAACCGATACTCCAAATCGAGGCAATACCTAGCTTCTATCCTTTACCAGCTTTAAGATAATAAATTTCAGTAGCTAAATTTACTAATTGAGAAAATATTATTAATTCATTAGCCCTAACAGCTTTTTCAGTGACAGGTAATCGCTAATAGGTAATCACCAAGCAATTCCCACTAGCCAGCTCACCTCTATGAGGTCAAAAGGCTGAGATAGTTTACTGTTAGCTAGTCTAACTGACAGCTATATTGAGAGTGTGAGGTCTAAAAATCCTTTAATTAAAGAAAACTTAATAAAACTTTCCATAAATAAGACTTGACTTCAAGTTCTAGTTTGTTGATTATAGATCTCAATAAGGCTTGTTTGTAGTAGAGAAAACTTCTAGCCTGAAACTCTGACTCTAGTCAAGAAATATCTAAGGAGGCAAATCGCGATGACAACAGCAACTGCTCCACCGGGAGGGAAAACTACAATTCCCTGGTGGTCAGGAAATGCCCGCTTAAGTGACCTTTCGGGAAAATTACTGGGTGCCCATGTTGCTCATGCTGGCTTGATCGTGTTTTGGGCTGGGGCGATTACTCTCTTTGAAGTATCTCGCTTTAACTCAGCTTTGCCCATGTATGAGCAGGGCTTGATTGTATTACCTAACCTGGCTCGACTGGGTTTTGGAGTTGGCGAGGGAGGTCAAATTGTCGATACCTTCCCCTATTTTGCAATTGGTGCCATCCACATAATTAGCTCTGCTTTCTTAGGGTTTGGTGGTATCTTCCATGCCTTAAAAGGACCAGAAGTCCTGGAAAACCAATTTGATTTCTTTGGCTATCGTTGGTCTGATGCCAACAAAATGACTACTATCTTAGGCATTCACTTAGTGTTGCTAGGTTTTGGAGCCTTGCTGTTAGTAGCCAAAGCCATGTTCTTGGGCGGACTTTATGACCCTACCATCAGCCAAGTGCGGGCAATTGCTGCACCCACCCTTAATCCGGCGGTGATTTTTGGTTACTTATTCGGTAGCGGGGGTAAATTTTGGCTTGCGGGTGTCGATAATCTTGAAGACGTTATCGGTGGGCATATATATGTTGGCATCCTCTGCATCTTAGGAGGCATTTGGCATATCAAAACCCAACCCTTTGCTTGGGCTAAAAGTCTCTTCATTTGGTCGGGAGAAGCTTACCTATCCTATAGTATAGGCGCACTGAGTCTAATGGCTTTTATTGCCACTCTCTTTGTTACCGTCAACACAGTAGTATTTCCCGTCGAGTTCTTTGGACCTGCTTTAAGTCTTGACTTTAACCAATTCCCTCGCTTCTACAGTGAAGGAGAAGTGTTAACTTCCCGCGTCTGGTTAGCTAATGCCCACTTCTGGCTTGGCTTCTTCTTCTTACAGGGTCATATCTGGCACGCTTTACAGGCAGCTGGTTTTGACTTCCGTCAAGGTAAAGTTGTGCAACAAATGCCAGGAGAGATGAGCTGATGACTACTGCTACGATAACTCAAACTACAGAACTTCAAATTCCGAAAGTAGGCTGGTGGGCAGGAAATGCTCGTTTTGTCGAACTCTCCGGCAAGCTACTGGGTGCCCATATTGCTCACGCTGGGTTAATCGTCCTTTGGGCTGGGGCAATGACTTTCTTTGAACTCTCCCAATATGACCCTACCCAGCCAATGTACGAGCAGGGTTTAATCCTGTTGCCTCACCTTGCCACACTCGGCTTTGGTGTCGGGGATGGGGGACAAATTGTAGATACATATCCCTATTTTGTGATTGGGACGCTTCATCTAGTCAGTTCAGCAGTACTAGGTGCTGGCGGTATCTACCACTCTCTACTTGGTCCTGAAGTTTTGCCGCAAACAAAAAGTTTTTCTGGCTTTTTCGGCTATGACTGGCGTGACCATGACAAAATGACTAGCATTATCGGCATTCACCTAATCTTGCTAGGATTAGGGGCTTGGTTACTAGTAGCTAAAGCCATGTTTGTAGGAGGTCTTTATGACCCAGCAACGTCGTCAGTACGAATCATTAGTGAACCAACACTGAACGCTGGTCGAATTTTTGGCTACCTTATTGGTCTCCACGGTAGTGAAGGTATGGCAAGTGTCGATAATCTTGAAGATGTGGTTGGAGGTCACATCTGGGTAGGCTTGCTATGTATCGGTGGTGGTATTTGGCACATTTTCTCCAAACCCTTTGCTTGGGCAAGGCAAGTGCTGTTTTGGTCAGGGGAAGCCTACCTGTCTTACAGTCTAGGTGCTTTAGCTTATATGGGTTTCTTTGCAGCCTACTTCGTAACTGTCAATGACACCGTTTACCCTTCAGTTTTTTATGGTCCTGTTGGTCTTTCTACTACAGAAACTGGGGTAGTTACAACTCGGACTTGGTTAGCTGCGTTCCAATTTGTCTTTGCACTGCTGTTTTTATTTGGTCACATCTGGCACGCTCTACGTGTCCGTGCCAAAGCTGCAGGGTTTGATTTCCAACAAGGAGATTTTGTAACTCCCACAAGAGTTCCCGAGGAAGGAAATCTAGATACACCAGTTAATGCTTCCGACTTTACTCTAACCTTTTTGAAGAACCTGCCGATTTATCGTGCCAATCTCTCGCCCCTATCTCGGGGAATTGAAATTGGCATGGCTCACGGCTACTTCCTAATTGGACCATTTATCAAACTCGGTCCATTGCGTGATTCAGAACTAGCAAATTTAGCTGGACTTTTAGCAACAATTACTCTGGTACTGATTCTGTCGATTGGTCTTTCAATTTACGGACGTGCTAGTTTCGTACCCAACAAACCTGTAATTGGTGAGCTACCTGATAACCTCAAAACTGCTGAAGCTTGGAGCCAGTTCAGCATGAGCTTCCTCGTCGGTGGGGTTGGAGGAGCTATCTTTGCTTATCTGATTTTGAATAACAGCCAACAGCTGCTGCAAATTATCCAAGGTTTAGGAAGCTGAGTCTTACAATTTACAACTTAATCTTTCTTGAAGACCTTAGTCCTAAGCTGTCAAACATTTAACTTACATCTTTAGATAGATGGGGAGGGAGAGGGGAGGGAAAGAGGGAAAGCGAATTTTCCTAAAACTGGGAAAAGTGCTATTGAGATGCACAACAGCTTAAAACCTGCAATCAATTGTCCAATCAACTTAAATGGTCACTAACAAAATCAAACACGAGGATAAACTCAACAATGCAAGCCTACGGAAACCCTAGTGTCAAGTACGACTGGTGGGCAGGTAACTCCCGCTTCGTTAACCTTTCTGGTTTATTTATCGCTGCTCATGTAGCCCAGGCAGCACTGATCACTTTTTGGGCTGGAGCCTTTACTCTGTTTGAAATCTCTCGCTATAACCCTGAACTGCCTATGGGCGAACAGGGACTGATTCTGCTGCCTCATCTAGCTACTTTAGGTTTTGGTGTCGGTTCAGGCGGTGTGATTGTAGATACCTATCCCTATCTCGTGGTGGGAGCAATACACCTGGTTTCATCAGCTGTTCTCGGTGCAGGTGCCCTCTTCCACACCTTTAAGGGTGAAAATGACTTGAAACAGGCTTCAGGTCGTGCTAAGAAATTTCACTTTGAATGGGATGACCCCAATAAGTTGGGCTTTATTTTGGGTCATCACCTGATTTTCCTGGGAGCTGGAGCTCTGTTGTTTGTCGCCAAGGCTATGTATTTGGGGGGAATCTACGATTCCACCATTGAGGAAGTACGGCTAGTTACTGAACCAACTCTTAATCCTTGGGTAATCTATGGTTATCAAACCCATTTTGCTTCAGTTGACAACTTAGAGGATTTAATCGGCGGTCATATTTATGTTGGCTTCCTGCTAATTGGCGGCGGTATTTGGCACATTATTACCCCACCAATGGGATGGGCTAAGAAGCTTTTGATCTTCTCCGGTGAAGCTATTCTCTCTTACTCTCTCGGTGGTATTGCTCTGGCAGCGTTTGTGGCGACTTACTTCTGTGCAGTTAATACCTTAGCTTATCCTGTGGAATTCTACGGTCCTGTTCTAGAAGTCAAGCTGGGCATTACCCCCTATTTTGCCGATACTGTAGAATTGCCCAATGGTGCCCACACGGCTCGCTGTTGGTTAGCAAATGCCCATTTCTTCTTGGGCTTCTTCTTTCTACAGGGTCATCTCTGGCATGCGCTGCGAGCTATCGGCTTTGACTTTAAGCGAATCACAAAGGCTTTAGATGAGGCTGCAATTCCAAAAGCAGGTGTTCCCATCAATCAACCAGCAGCAAAACCAGCACCAGCTGCTACTTCTGCTGAGTAGAAAAGTTAAGGTTGCAGTTTGTTTTTCGCTAATCGGCTTCAGACCCCAAGTTTTTTGAAACCAACTGCGAAATCACCTTTGACGCTGCTCCTACAGTCCTCCAGGCATTATCAAAGCAGAGCTAATCTCTAGCTCCAAAAATGCAATTTTTAGGGTGACAGGCGGCTATGCTCGGGACAAGAGTACTATAGCTTACCTGTTACCCTATCCGGGACAATGCCCAATTTGAAGTTTAGGGAATAAGGAGATCTTGTGACAACTACTACAGATACTTCTCGAGCGACAGCAAGCCCCAATCTTGACTGGTTGGCTGGTAATGCCCGTCTCACCAATTTATCAGGTCAATTACTGGGAGCTCATCTAGCTCATGCCGGTTTAATTATGTTTTGGGCTGGAGCAACTACAATCTCAGAGGTTGGGCGCTTGATTCCCAGCCAGCCAATTTCTGAGCAGGGACTGACTCTACTACCTCACTTAGCCAGTTTGGGCTGGGGTATAGGTTCCGGAGGATTGGTGGTGGATACCTATCCCTACTTTGTGATTGGTATGCTGCATTTAGCTGCATCCGCTGTTTTAGGTGCAGGCGGTCTTTTCCATACCTTTAGAGGTCCAGCAATCTTGAAAGATGGGGATGGTCGTGCCCCTAAATTTCATTATCAATGGAGCGATGCCAAGAAGCTTAGTTTCATTTTGGGGCATCACCTGATTTTCCTAGGGTTGGGTGCGTTGGGGCTGGTGCTGAAGGCGATGTTCTTTGGCGGCATTTATGACACTGCAATTGGGGATGTGCGCCTGATTACTGCGCCGACTATTGACCCATTTACAATCTTCGGTTACCTCTTCGGCTTTGCCGATGGCAGTTGGAATCCCCAGGGGATGGCAGCTGTTAATAATCTAGAGGATGTTATTGGGGGTCATATTTGGATTGGCGTACTATGTATTGCTGGTGGTGCATGGCACATTGTCACTGAACCCTTTAGTTGGGTCAAGCAGGCTGTGATTTTTAATGGAGATGCAATCCTTTCTTACTCTCTAGCTGCTTTATCCCTAATGGCTTTTATTTCCTGCTACTTTTTTGCATATAACACCACAGTTTTTCCAACTGAATTTTACGGTACTTATCGCCAAAGCTATGTAGCCATTCAGTTTGTTCTCGGTTTAGTGTTCTTGACAGGTCATAGCTGGCATGCTTTGAGAGCTCGCTCTGGAGGAGGGCAACTTAGTGAGGGGGATTCATTGAGAGCTGCATTTGCTGGCTTTCTGACCTTGGCTTTACTCGTGGCGGGATTAAGTCTAGTTTCCTGATAATTAAGAATCACCGCATTAGCGTACAATACAGTATCAAGAAAAATTCCTGAGTAGATTTGATCTGCTCAGGTTTGTCATTATAGAAGGAAAACTAAGGACATGAAGATTTCTAGGCGTGTTTTTCTAGCCACTGGTACAGCCATGGCAGCTGTGACAGCAGGACAGTTAGGCAAGGTGAGGCGAAGTGTAGCTCAGGGGCCAACAATTTTAGTCCAGAATCCTAAAGACGTACTCAACCTCTATTCAGCACGTCACTACGATACTGACCAAAGTTTGTACGACAGCTTTACCCAAAAGACTGGCATTAAGGTCAATTTGGTTGAAGCTAAGGCTGATGCTTTGCTCGAGAGAATTAAAAGTGAGGGTGCCAATAGTCCAGCTGACGTGTTTATAACTGTTGATGCTGGGCGTCTGTGGCGGGCAACCCAAGATGACATCTTTTTGCCGATTAATTCTCCAACCCTCACCGCCGCTGTGCCAGCGAACCTCCGAGATGCAGAAGGTCGTTGGTATGGTCTTTCTAAAAGGGCGCGGGTGATTATGTATAACAAAGATAAGGTTAATCCCTCAGAACTATCGAGCTACGAAGAGCTGACAGGCTCCCAATGGAAAGGGAGAATTGCTGTGCGTTCATCCAGCAATATCTATAATCAATCTCTAGTAGGCTCCTTGATATCAGCCTATGGAGATCAAAAGACTGAAGAGTGGGTGCGTGGCTTTGTTGCTAATTTCGCACGACCTCCTGAAGGCAATGATCGTGCCCAGATTAGAGCTGCTGCTGCTGGTGTAAGTGACTTAGCGATCGCTAATACTTATTATCTACCACGCTTTGCTAAGTCCAACGATCCAGCGGAACGAGAAGTTTTTGAAAAGGTTGGCGTTTTCTTCCCTAACCAACGCGATCGCGGCACTCATGTTAACATCAGTGGGGGCGGTGTGCTTAAAACTGCCCCTAACCAAGAAGGAGCCGTAAAATTTTTAGAACATCTGGTTAGCCCTGAGGCTCAAGAAATATTCGCTAAAGGTAATAGCGAATATCCTGTTGTTGCTAATGTTCCTTTAGATCCGATTGTCGAAAGCTTCGGCCAGTTCAAAGAAGACCAACTAAGTGCCTCTGTCTTTGGTGCGAAAAATGCGGAGGCGCTTAAGGTTATGGATCGCGGCGGCTGGAAGTAGTGGTCAGACACCAGCTCAGAATTACTCCTTGGCATTAACATCTAATTTGACATCCTCCCCTGCCTGAAGGCGAGGGGATTCCTACTAGCCGAACAGCGATAGCTCTTCCTACTCTCGGTGGGTTGACGCTTCCCTGACTGCTGCTCCCTTTGCGGGAGTCTGACGCCTGTCTCCACGTCCGGTTTTCGTCTCCGAGTGTCCCCCGGCGACTAAAATATTTCTTGCGGCGTTCACATCACGGTCGTGTGTTGCACCACAGTTTAAGCAAGTCCAATTTCTAACACAAAGATCAAGTTTGCCACCACGGGAGCCACAACAAGAGCAAGTCACAGAAGTTGGTTCCCATCGGCTAATTACTCGGAACTCACGACCATACTTTCTGGCTTTACCTTCTAAGTAAGTTCGGAACTGTCGCCAGCCTAAATCGCTAATAGCCCTGGAGAGCTTGCGGTTTTTAACCATGCCTGCAACGTTCAAATCTTCCAAGACAATTGTTTGGTTCTCACGAATTATCTGGGTGGAAAGCTTATGCAGAAAGTCGGTTCGAGTATCTTTGAGTTTGGCGTAGAGTCTAGCCTTTCTCTTTCTCGCTTTTTCGTAACGATTACTAAACCTAGTTTTTCTTGCTAGATTTCTGTTGAGTTTCCTTAAGCGCCTCAGTCGTTTCTTTAAAGGTTTAGGCGCTTCTATCTTTTCTCCGGTATCTAGAGCAGCAAAGGT
>JAAHGS010000221.1 GCA_010692645.1 Symploca sp. SIO2E9 | reverse complement strand
CAAGTGTAGCAAGTGGCGTGGCGATGGCGGGCAGCTCGCCCGTGTCAGCCTGCAGACTGGATAGTGCCGACACTACCAGGGTGAAGCAGGAAGAAAATGTTAGCAATTGTTAGCATTTTTGGAGCGGCTCTTGAACTTGACCCTAAGAACAAATATGCTAAGAGCCTGCACAAGCAGATGCGCCAACGCTTGTAAGATGAATCGTTGATAGTGCTTCTCAATTTAGCGAGGTACATTCTTTGCTGATCTGCATAATTTAGCCCGCTAAGAAAAGAGAACCTTGAGATAGTTGTGCAGATTGAGCAAGAGGCTCTATAATATCAGCTTTTAAGGAGTAAAGTTTTGGTAAATGATACAGCCTTGAGTGGGTAACTTAGGATTATCTGATTTATAGCTGATGTGTTTGAGTAGCCAGATTGGGAAGGACTGCAAGTATGCCAATTGAAATGAGCAGCTTACCTCCAACGATCGACTCGGAAAAACCTCTGGGAGGAAGATACAAACTAATCAGCCAGTTGGGAGCGGGGGGTTTTAGTCATACCTTTCTGGCTCAAGACTTGCACTTACCAGGAAATCCTCAATGCGTACTCAAACAGTTTAAGCCACAGATAAGTGACGCTCAAGCTCTACAAATGGCAAGACGTCTGTTTGATATTGAAGCTAGGGTACTCTATCAGCTGGGGAGTCATAACCAAATCCCTCGTTTACTAGCGCACTTTGAAGACAATCAAGAGTTTTACCTTGCCCAGGAATTAATTGAAGGGGAACCGCTAACAGAGGAGTTAGCTGAGAGTATACCTTGGTCAGAGATTAGGGTGATCACACTCCTGCAAGATCTTCTTAAAGTGCTCTCCTTTGTTCATCAGCAACAAGTTATCCATCGTGACGTTAAACCCTCTAACTTGATCCGCCGTCGCAAAGACGACAAAATAGTACTTATTGACTTTGGAGCGGTTAAGCAGGTCAGTAACTCTCAGGTTGTTGATGCCAACACTGGGGAAACAACTTTGACGATGTCTGTTGGCACCAAGGGCTACATGCCTTATGAACAGTTAGCTGGTAATCCCCGCTTTAGCAGCGATATCTACGCTGTTGGCATGCTGGCAATCCAAGCTTTGTCTAGAATTCATCCCCAGCGCCTAGAGGAAGATCCTGAAACAGCAGAGATTAACTGGCGTAATAGTTGCAAAACCAAACGCCTTCGGCATCACCTTGAACCGGTTAGCCCAGAATTAGCGGAGATTGTTGACCACATGGTATGCTATGATTTCCGCTGCCGCTATTCAACGGCAATGGAAGCTTTAGAGGCGGTTGAGGCTCTCTCCAGAAAACTAACTGACTCTATACCAATAAGACAGCATAGACAAGAAGCAGTGGCTCAAGAAACTCAACAGAGTACTAGCTTGAAAACTCAATCTTCAACTGGGATCAGCGAACCTGTAGAATCTGGAATAGAGCAGAAGTCTACGGCAATTTGGAGAGCAGCAAAATTGCCTAATTTATCCCAGCCCAGTGCCAGCTCTCAAGACTCGACAGAAATATTGAGCCCATCTCAGCTCCCTGTCAACCCATCTTTAACCTCAGCGCCCAAGCCGAGTCAACTGGGGGTGATTAGGCAGCGTTTGGTGAAGGCCTGGCCGATTGTTGCCCTCTTAGCCTTGGTGGGCATTACTTTCCCATTTGCGAAAACGCTTCTATTGGAGCAACTCAGCACTGAGAGTACCAACCCCAACGGTAGTATTGCTGAAACTGATCTTCCTCAACCTGCAACTCCAGAGGTATTGGCAACACCTTCTCCCACACTAACACCCACCCCCCTTTCTCCAGAATTACAGGCACAAGAGCTACTCAAACAAGCTGATCAACTTAAAGAGGCTCAAGAGTATTCCCAGGCACTAGAGGTTTATGATCAAGCCATCGGCAGTAACCAAAATCTAGCACCAGCCTATTGGGGTAAGTGCTATACCCTCAACAAATTACAGCAGCCAGCACTGGCAATAGTAGCTTGCAATGATGCGATCGCTATTAAACCAGATTATGCAGAAGCAATCGTGAGTAAAGGTAATGCCTTGGAACAACAGGAGCTATTAATCCAAGCGCGAAGACTCTATGAGAAAGCGACTGCCATTAAGCCCGATTTTGCTGAAGGTTGGGTTAGTTTAGGAGTGGCACTCCAAAAAGTTGGTCGCTCTGAAGAAGCAATTATCGCTCTAGAAAAAGGCATTAAGCTCAAACGAGATAATGCTCAAGCTTGGAGTACTCTGGGGGAAGCTCTTTGGAATATGGGGCGTTTTAACCGAGCGATTGCATCTCTCGACAAAGCACTTCAAATCCAGCCTGATCATCCAGAAGCCTTAAAACTGCGCCAGCACACAAGGGAAAGGCTAGGACGTTAGCTCAGCAATTCTACTATTGGAGATTAGTATAGTAAGTAATAAGTAATAAGTAATAAGTAATAAGTAATAAGTAATAAGTAAGTGGGCATTAATATTTGTTGTTGAGGTAGGGCAGAGGGGAGAAGACAAGAGGATTTTTGTCTCTTAACATTTGTTGACATACTGTCGTTTATTTATGCCTACCTAACTTAGGAGCAAGAAGGTTAATCAAAATCATCTCCCCATCTCCCCATCCCCCCATCTCCCCATCCCCCCATCCCCCCATCTCCCCCTCTCTCCAAAAATGCAAGTTAAATCTTTAACAGCTTACAAATTCCACTCCAGCCAGATTGTCTATTTAGAGTACGAGAATGCCCGTTTATATGGCGAGGTTATAGAATTTGTGGAATCGCGGCAGGTTTGTTGGGTGCGCCCTTTAATACTGGCAGTACCAGCAATTGGTAGTGATTTGCTCCCCTTAATCTCACTGGAAAATTTGACCTTGTATGACTTGCGTCAGGGTGCTGATTTACTCTTGCCTGCCTGTTTATTTCAAGAGGCAATCGATAGCGAGGTGATTCCCTTGTTAGTTGAGCTCAATAACCCAGAGACACAACTGGTAAGTAAAGCCGATACCCACCAGCAACTCAGACATTTCATCAATCAGGTTTGGGAAGCTTACAAAAGTGAATTTCAAGCCTCGTAGCGAATACCTGCATCTTTTAGGCGTTGAATTGCTTCTTGAATTCTTGGTTTAGCTACTGTCAGAGCAATCCGAAAGAAACCTTCACCAGCTGCACCATAACCGCTACCTGGTGCAACAACAATACCACATTTTTCTAACAGCAGCGTCGCGAATTCTTGAGAAGAATAGCCTTTGGGAACCCTAACCCAGAAATATAGTGTTGCTTTGGGCGGCTCAATCTGCCAGCCTAAAGACTCTAATCCTTTGACAATCAAATCTCGACGCTGTTGATAAACTGAGGTTATCTCTTGCCTTGTCGCCTCTGTAGTCTCAAAACTGGTGAATGCAGCTCTCTGAATTGCTTTAAACACTCCAGAGTCAACATTGCTTTTTACCTGAGACAATCCCTTAATTCCCGTGGCGTTGCCAACTACAAAGCCAATCCGCCAACCTGCCATATTGTAAGACTTAGAGAGTGTGTGAAATTCAATAGCAACCTCTTTTGCGCCTTCGACTTGTAGCACGCTAGGGGATTTATAGCCATCATAAGTTATTTCTGAATAGGCATGGTCGTGACAAAGTAAAATATCGTATTGGCGGCAGTAGGCAACTAACTGGGCAAAAAATTCTAGCGATGCCAATGCCCCAGTGGGATTATTGGGATAATTAATCCACAGTAACTTTGTCTTCCTGGCAACCTCCTCGGGAATTGCCTGGAGGTTTGGTAAGAAGCTATTTTCAGCCAAAATTGGCATGGTGTAGGGTTCACCGCCTGCAAAAATTGTTGCAGTACGATACACTGGGTACCCAGGATCAGGAATTAGGGTATAGTCTCCTGGTTCTACAAAAGCTAGAAAAGTGTTGTGGATTGCTTCTTTTGAGCCCATCGAAGAAATTATTTCGGTATCAGAATCTAAGTCCTTGACACCAAACCGACGCCCCATCCAGGCGATAGCTGCTTGACGATAGTCTTTTGTTCCCTGATAAGGGGGATAGTTATGGTTTGAGGGGTTTTCTATCGCCTCATGCATTGTCTGAACAATATGAGCAGGTGTCGGATAATCTGGATCTCCAACTCCTAGGTTGATAATATCAACCCCTTTGGCAACCATCTCCTGCTGCTTGCGAGCAATGTTGATAAATAGATAGGGAGGAATCTTATCTAATCTTTTGGCAAACTGCATAGGGAATTCACAACAACTCCTTTGACGAGAAGAAGAACCATTAAGACAGTTTACCAGGTTAGATACTCCTACAGCTGAGAGATTAATTTTGCTCAGCTCTCTAAATGTTTAGAATCAGTCTTGATCAAATTTAAGCCTGGCTAATTAGGTCTTGGCTCTTCGGCATTTGGTCAAAGCACTCTATATACTGGGAACTAACTGGATTCGACCAGCATCCATCTCCGACATTAATAATTCAAGTGCTTCGTAATCTACATCCGAAATATAGCCTAAACGAGTTAACTCATAGTTAATTTCATTTTCTATATCAGGAGTTAATTTTTTAATGTAAATTGCCTTCTCTACCAGTTGACGGATAGCATATGTAGTGTTCACAATCAGTCGCCTAGAACTCCATCTAAAGCAATTCTCTGCTGAATTTATCAGAGTTATCGTGATACAGATCACATATACAAAGTAATTTGAATCACGGTTATTAGCAAGTAGGCGTTTTGAAATTTTCAGGAAAGAGTTTACTGTTTGGTGTATAACTAGATAAGCTACCATCAGAGTTTTTTGCTGGAGGTAAGTTCTTGATTCAGCTCGGGCTTGCTGATTTTGGCAACAGCTAAACAATTTGATAGTAAAGTTATACTGCTGATGCTGCTCAAATATATACCATGCATGAACTAATTATGTGCTTGTCGATCAGTGTTTGTTTTAGCTAGCATTAAATCGTTTGTACACAAAATTAATAGAGTAATGCCTGAGTAATTGTGTAGGACTTAAAATCAGTCATAGTTAATTATTATTTGGTTGAAAAATAATTGAATAATTATAGACCTTGAGTGCTATTAATAGTACTAAACCAAGAAAAACTCTAAAGTGTGATTACGGATGATATTGATGACATCATCTGATGATTTATTTTTAATTATCCAAAATGAAGGAGTAACAGATGAGAAATGCTATTGTGGATTCCCAGTTTACTATTATTGCCCCCTCTGGTCACATTAACGCTGCCAACGCTGGTCTGTGGCAACATCATTTCCAAGAAGCCGTAGCATCAGCAACAACTTCGGCATTGTTAGTAGATATGCAGCGAGTGGAATATCTTGACAGTGCTGGTTTAATGGCATTAGTTTCTGCTCTGAGTTTATCCAAAACTCTAAGGCGGCGTTTTAGTATTTGCTCAGTAGCCCCCCAGATTAGAATAATTTTTGAGTTGACTAAGCTAGACGAAGCCTTTGAGATTTTTGAAAATCGCACGGCTTTTGCTGCTACTGTGAAAGACCTTTTATCGTCATACTAAGTACCTACGACATTGATATGGCTTTTCTCGAATAACTGAGATACACCTAGTTCTGTTCCCTGCTTCCTGCTCCCTACTCCCTGCTCCCTAAAACCAAGAAGCTTGTATCTCACTAAGAAACAGAAGTGCTATAGAGGATATAACTATTAACTGCTCCCCATGCCTAGAGTATCCTTGTTCACCAGGCAAAGTTTGTTTGCTAGAGTACTAGAGGGAGTGGGTTAGTTGCACTCGAAGCAATAGGGAAGCTGACAATGGCGATCGCAATCAAGGAAATACTAACCAAAGATGTTAACAAACCAGCGCGTTATCTAGGTAATGAGTTAGGAGCTATTCACAAACCCTGGGAAGCTGCACAAGTACGCTGGGTACTAACATATCCAGAAATTTATGAAGTGGGCGCTTCCAACTTAGGGCATATTATTCTCTACAATATTATAAATACCCAGCCGAGGCAGCTTTGCGACCGCGCCTACTTACCCGCGTCTGATTTGGCAGCGAAACTCCGAGAAACCAAAACTCCACTATTTGCCGTTGAGAATCGAAGGGCGCTGACAGATTTTGATATTCTGGGCTTTAGCCTTAGTTATGAACTAGGGGCAACTAATATTCTGGAGATGCTGGATTTGGCAGGAATTCCCCTCACCTGGCGACAAAGGCAAGAGCAACCAGGGAGCAAGGGAGAGCAGAAAAATCCACAATCGGCTTATCCCCTAATTTTTGCTGGGGGGCAGACGGCAACCTCTAATCCTGAACCCTATGCTGAATTTTTTGATTTTATTGCTCTGGGAGATGGGGAAGAATTACTGCCAGAGATTGGTTTAGTACTGGAAGAAGGCAAGGCAGCAGGTTTAAGTACCGAAGAGTTATTACTGGATTTAGCTCAGGTTCCTGGGGTATATGTACCTCGATTCTATGATATGGCAGAGGATGGTTCTGTTTATCCTAACCGTCCTGATGTGCCAGAGCGAATTCTGCGACGGGTGGCAACACCGATGCCTGCCTATTCGATTGGGCTGGTACCCTATGTCGAAACTGTACATGACAGACTCAAGATTGAAGTGCGGCGCGGTTGCACTCGTGGCTGTCGCTTCTGCCAGCCAGGAATGCTGACTAGACCAGCACGGGATGTAGATACAAAGCAAGTAGTAGAATCAATTGAGGCAGGAATGCGTGCCACTGGTTATAACGAGTTTTCCCTGTTATCACTTAGTTGTTCTGACTACCTAGCACTGCCAGCAGTGGGCATGGAAATTAAAAATCGCCTTAAGGATGAGAATATTTCTTTATCTTTGCCTAGCCAGCGAGTAGACCGTTTTGATGAGAACATTGCTAATATTCTGGGCGGTATGCGCCAAAGTAGCTTAACATTTGCCCCAGAAGCTGGAACTCAGCGCCTGCGGGATATTGTTAATAAAGGATTGACCAATGAGGAATTGCTCAGAGGGGTGAAGACAGCATATGAGCAAGGCTGGGATAAGGTCAAGCTTTACTTTATGATTGGTTTGCCAGGGGAAACCGATGTTGATATCCTTGGTATTGCCGAAACTGTTAGTTGGTTGCAACAGGAATGCCGCCTCAAGGGCAGGAAATCTTTAAGCTTCAATATAACTATTTCTAACTTTACGCCCAAACCACACACTCCTTTCCAATGGCATTCAGTTTCAACTGCCGAGTTTGTAGGCAAACAGGATTTGCTACGGCAAGAGTTTCGTCGGATTAAGGGCGTCAAGGTAAACTACACTGATGTACGCATCTCGGCAATGGAAAACTTTGTTGGGCGCGGGGATAGGCGCTTGGCAGCCGTTGTGCATCGTGCCTGGAAACTTGGTGCAGGTATGGATGCTTGGATGGAAAGTTTAGACCGGGCTTTTCAGGCTTGGGAGGATGCGATCGCTCAATCTAATCTTACTTGGAAGTATCGCCAAGTTGAAAATGGTGAATGGAATGTTTTTCAGGAGGCAGCAGGCAAAAGGCAGCAGGCAGCAGGCAGCAGGCAAAAGGCAGCAGGCAGCAGTCAAAAGGCAGAAGGCAGCAGGCAGCAGGCAGAAGGCAGCAGGCAGCAGGCAGGAGATACAATCCAAAATCAAACTACTCGTGATCAAAAAGAGCAATCCGAAATTGACAATTCCCTTGACGCTCCCTTGCCTTGGGATCATATTGATACGGGGATTGATAAAAATTGGCTCAAAGATGATTTGCAAAAGGCTTTGCAAGCAGCAACTGTACCAGATTGCTCCTTTGAAGGCTGTTCTCACTGTGGTATCTGTGGGCTTGACTTTGGTCACAATGTAGTGATTAAGCCACTGCCGATTCCTGAATTTGTTGGTCAATTTAAACCGAATACACAAAAAGTTAAGCGCCTGCGGGTTTGGTTTGGCAAGCTGGGTGATATGACTTTACTAGGTCATCTGGATTTGGCGCGTTTGTTTGAAAGGGCGATTCGACGGGCAGCAGTGCCGATTAGTTTCAGCGGTGGTTTTCACCCTAGCCCTCGGATTATGATTGCCAATGCTTTACCTTTGGGAGCTTCCAGTAATGGTGAGATTATAGACTTCGAGTTAACTAAGCAAATAGATTTAGAGGAATTTAAAGAGCGTTTAACTGCCCAACTTCCCTCAGAGCTTCCAGTTTATCGGGTGGAGGAAGTTGACTTAAAACTTCCTGCGGCAACTCAGGTGTTGGAGAAAGCTGAGTATTTGATTACGGTTACTGTTGAAGATGCTTCTTTTGAGCAATGGCAAAGTTGGGTTAATCAAATTAAGACAAGTGAGGCTATTTGGTGGGAGAAGACAACCAAATCCGGGAAGAAGAAACAAGTAAATTTGCGCGAGTGGTTATTTGAATTGGAGATTAATCAACCAGATGAGGGCGCAGAGTACGTAGAGGAGAAAGAAAACTCTCAAGTGGTTCTGCGTTATCTGGGGAGTTGTCGCAATGATGGTACACTGTTGCGACCAGAGTATCTGGTTTATATGTTGGAACAATTAGAGCAGCGCGAGTTTCAGTTGTTGCGTGTTCATCGCCAACGGTTGATTTTGAGCGGTGATTAGAGAAGCTCGTGTTCTTTTAGATATGGGGGATGTTAAGCTCCCCTACAGGACTTCTTGTGTTAGCGAAGCCCTACTTCGCTAGAAATCCCACGCCAAATTTAGTTCACACAGGGACAAATTATAAACTGACACATCTAGCTACCGCCCTTTAACTGCGACATCCACAATCAGAACATAAAGATTACTAAAGAGTACCTTAATCTAGGAAATCAGAGCTAAACTTTGGAATTCTTTATATTTAGAGCTGCTGTGGTAGTATCTGGATGGTTTAAGGCGGCTCAGAGTGAGCAAATCGACTTAGTGTCAGTGGTGAGGAGCAGACGAGAGTGCAAGATAGCATGTGCCAGAGACATCGGGATTCCAACGTGCAGCGTAGCTTAACGCAGCCAATCCGAATTGGCGTCATTGGCGTTGGCAATATGGGACAACATCATGCACGCGTTTTGAGTTTTCTCAAAGATGTGGAAATAGTAGGGGTAGCAGATATCAACGTTGAGCGGGGTTTGGACACAGCTAGTAAGTACCGTGTTCGTTTCTTTGAAGATTATCACGACCTTTTACCTTATGTCGATGCCGTCTGCATTGCTGTACCTACTCGCCTTCATCATCAAGTGGGCATGAATTGTCTGCAAGCTGGAGTTCATGTCTTAATTGAAAAACCAATTGCAGCAAACATTGCCGAGGCAGAGTCTTTAGTTAATGCAGCAGCTGAGTCCAAGTGTATTCTGCAAGTAGGACATATTGAACGTTTCAATCCTGCTTTTAAAGAACTCTCTAAAGTTCTCAAAACTGAAGAATTGTTGGCTCTGGAGGCTCATCGGATGAGTCCCTACTCTGATCGAGCCAATGATGTCTCAGTCGTCCTAGATTTGATGATACATGACATTGACCTGCTCTTGGAGTTGGCAGCAGCGCCAGTGAATAGGTTAACTGCTAGTGGTAGCCGCGCCTCAGATTCCGGGTATTTAGACTATGTGACTGCTACCTTGGGCTTTACCAATGGTATTGTCGCAACAATGACAGCTAGCAAGGTAACCCACCGTAAAATTCGCCGTATTGCTGCTCACTGCAAAAACTCTTTGACTGAAGCAGATTTTCTCAATAATGAGATTTTGATTCATCGGCAAACCACTGCCAATTACACTACAGACTATGGTCAAGTACTTTATCGGCAAGATGGCTTGATTGAAAAAGTTTACACCAGTAATATTGATAAGCTCTGGGCAGAGTTAGAACACTTTGTTAATTGTGTTCGAGGTGGTAATCAGCCTTCTGTCGGTGGTGAACAGGCTCTTAAAGCCCTACGTTTAGCCAGTTCAATTGAGCAGATGGCCCTCGATGGAAAAGTTTGGCAAGAACTACACCAGGAGCGTCGCCACCTCAATCCAACTGCTATTACTGTCTCCTAGTTAGGGTTTGCTGAATAAGTCTGGTGGTAAGGAGAGGGAGCTCTTAGCAGGGAGTAGGGATTAGGGAAAAGCCGATAGTTCTAAGCCTGATTATCCATGATTAGCTCCGAGATTTTCCTATTAAGTGC
>JAAHGS010000220.1 GCA_010692645.1 Symploca sp. SIO2E9 | reverse complement strand
GCGTTGATGGCTAGTCTCAAACCTGAGGGAAGTGCTTTCACCGCTGCACCTGCGGGGTAGGTTTCTCACCTACATGGTCATTCAGTTGTCAAGGTTATATACCTTGCGGCTAATCCCCCTATAACCCGCAAGGGTTATAGGGGGATTAGCCAACGAATCGCACAACCTCTGCCCTAATGACCAATTCCAGTGCCGACGTAGAAGCTCTAATGTATGCAACATATAGGCTTCTTGCTCGGCACTAGGTTTAATTCGATAGCAGCAAGTTAGAATCATAAACAGTATTCTACAGCTTATCGCCGATTGTGACAACTATTTATGACAGAGGTTTTAGGTCTGTATACTCTCTTACCGCTCACGTTGTATTTGTTACCAAGTACCGCCGAAAGGTTATCAACAAAGATATCCATTCCCGGCTGGCTAGTATTTTCTGTGAAACTTGCAAAAAGTGGGAGGCGACAATGCTAGAGTTTGATGGAGAAGAGGATCATGTACATTTGTTAGTGCGCTATCATCCCAAAGTACAGTTGAGTAAGTTTATAGCTAACCTCAAAACTGTTTCTAGTCGTTTGATCCGCAAGGAATTTGATGGCTATTTGAGTACTGTTTATCGACAGAAAGTGTTCTGGACTGGCTCTTATTTTGTCTCTAGCTGTGGAGGGGTAACAGTGGAGCAGCTTAAGCAATACGTGAATGAACAAGTAACTCCCAATTGATGATTCGCTCCGCGAAGCTTATTTATTGGTCGGCATTCCCCGCCCGTTAACCCTCCGGGTATAACGGGTGACCCCTGCCGACACCATGTTGGATTTTGAGTTTCCTTGCGTCAACCCAACCTACGACTATAAAAGTTGAGCTTCCCTACTTGCGCGTTGCTAATGTTCAAGATGCTTACCTCGAACTGTCTGATATTGCTACACTTACCGTAAGCGTTGATGAAGTCGAACCATGAATACCCTTCCCATCAACATACCCCCAACCCTCAAAATCACCCAAGAACAATTTGAACTCCTCGCCTCTGCTAACCGAGATGTGCGCCTTGAACGCAACGCCACAGAAGAACTAATTATCATGCCACCCACTGGGGGAAATACAGGGAAACGAAACCTAGATATAGAAGGACAACTCTGGTTATGGAACCGTCAAACCAAACTTGGTGTTGCCTTTAACTCCTCCACCGCCTTCCAACTTCCTAACGGTGCAGATCGTTCCCCCGATGCTGCCTGGGTGAGTCAAGATAGATGGGATGCACTTACTCCCTCTCAACAAGACACCTTTCCTCCTCTTTGTCCTGACTTTGCCATCGAACTACTCTCCAAGACTGACAACATGGAACCATTACGGAAAAAAATGCAGGAATACATCTCAAATGGACTACGTCTAGGCTGGTTAATTGACCCCAAAAATAAAAAAGTGGAAATTTATCGACCAAACCAACCCGTAGAAGTGCTAGAAAAGCCCACCACTTTATCTGGAGAAAATCTCCTTCCTGGCTTTGTCTTAGATTTGCAATTAGTCTTTAGTTGAGAGTAAACCGATAAGTACCTGCGACATTGATAAAGTTTGCTGGTTGAGGCAGGGTTTGGGGTGTGGGGTGTAGGGTGTAGGGGAATTCCGGGCGATTTCATAATTGTTTACACAGTTGCTTTTATTTATGTCCGACTACTTATCGGACTTAAGAACTTATCAAATAAAAAAATATCCCATGGCAGGGGGAGCAGGGGAGGCAGGGGAAGAAAATTTTTTTTTCCAGTAAATTGGATCCAAATTAACCGAGAATACTTTTATGCGGTCATAATAGTTTTTTTTGAACATGTTAGTTGGCACAGCACAAGCAGCAGAACTCCTGGGCATATCGACAACACGAGTACGCCAGCTTCTCAAGCAAGGCAGAATTCAAGGAGCTTATAAAATTGGCAGATTCTGGGTTATTCCTCTATTTGATGGCATGCCAGTGATCACTAAAGGTAGCCGAGGACCAAAAGCCCGATGGTGTAGGAGGCTTCCTGCTCTTACTTTTATCCACGTCAACCAGCATGCGATTCGACAAAATAAAAAGCAGGGGCATCATGCTGCTACGAAAAACCTACTCAAACCTACTCAAGCCTGTTCAAAGCTAGTAGTTTGATGTTTTCTTCCTGCTTCAACCAAGGGAGTCGGCTCCTACTTGTCCACAGGCAAACCCCCTATAGCCTAGGGTTCTAGTGGCTTTAACTTGCTAGTTGGGACACTTGCTAAATTCAGCGCGGCATTTAAGTCTCTATCAGCAGTTTGACCACACTCGCCGCACTCGTAAGTGCGCTCTGAAAGTGGCATGGGCTGCACATTCCCGCAGTTATGACAGGTTTTCGACGATGGATACCAGCGGTCAACTAGCATCACCCGATTACCATAGTGCTTTTGCTTATAACCCAACTGCCTACGGAACTCATAGAACCCTAAATCGCTAATTGCAGACGCTAATTTATGGTTAGCTATCATGCCAGCTACATTCAAATCTTCTATGTGAATAACCGCGTATTTCCTACTCATTTCCGTTGTGGTCTTGTGCAAGAAGTCTTTACGGATATTGGCAATATGGGCGTGAGTTTTAGCTAGCTTAGCGTAGTGCTTTTTAGCGTTATTTGATGCCTTGATTCCTTGCTTCCGGTTTCCCAGTACTTTATTCCTGTTACGCCACTGTTGTTTGCCCAGCTTGGTTTTCGCTTTCTTATAGGGCTGTGGTGCAACGTATTTGGAACCATCGGAACAGGTGGCAAAGCACTTAACGCCTAAATCCACTCCTACTGGTGCAGCTGCTTCATGCATTAAAGACGGTATTTTTTCTGCATCTACACAAAAAGACACGAACCATTTTTCTGCTGTTTCGCTGATAGTAAAGGTCTGTGTCACGTAGCGACAAGGTAACGACTCCTTAAGCCTGAAAAACCCCAAGGTGGGGATTTTTATCTTTTTTCCCGCCTCAAGCAATACCTTGCCGTTACTTGCGTCAACCGTAAATGAACGCTTATCTTTTTGGCGCTTAAACTGAGGATATTTTCCTAACCCTTTGTGCCAGCGGGTGAAAGCGTTCTTTAAGCTAGCAAAAGAGTTTTGGTACACTCTAGACGACAGCTTGTTAGTCCACTCAAGTCCCGGCTGTTTTTTGGTAAAACGAGTGAAAATCTTTTTGATTTCATTAATCTTTTTACCAGACCCGCCTTTGTACTCTTTGTGGTCTAATTGCTGCATTAAAAAAAGACCGTGATTGTAGATGAACCGGGAGAATCCCGCGTGTTGAGCCATCTTGGTTCTCTCTTTATTATTCAATTTGAGTTCAACCTTGATGGCGTACATTTTCTCCCCCTATAATCTACTCTATTCTAGACTAATTGGCTTGATTTTTTGCTGCCATAATTTAAGCCTTCGAGTTTCTGCAGTTTTAGCAGGTTTTAGCAGGTTTTGGGATATTAGCAACTACCTCTTACGGGTGAACAAAATTTTCCGTGGGACTTGAATTCTCCGCGTCTCCGCGTCTGGAGCGTCTCCGCGTCTGCTTACTTAATTTCCCCACGCCTTTTTTCGCTCACCCCTCTCTTACCATCCAAACCAACATCCCCAGAATTTCTTCAACTGGGGGAAATGGGTAATCTCTAACATCAATAGTCACTATTTGCTGCTCTAATTTAAGAAACCGCCAAGCCGTGCCAGTAGTAACCGAACCATATATAGTTGGCAGAGGATGATGATTAGCCTCATTAAACCTTTGAGCCGCCACCATTTCAGCAATACACTGTCCCAAACCACCATTGAGATTATCCCGCTTGGCTTCTACTAATACAACTACAGGAACTTCAATCTCAAATTGCTCTGGAGAGCTGCTAATTAAAAAATCACAAACTCCATTTAATCCCGCAGAGCTATCAACAGTAAAATCGCTTCCTGAAAATACACTAATCTTTCGCTCCAAAAGACGCTTGACTTCTAATAAAGTAGGAGCAACAATCATCTCCGACTTAGCTTTCTCTGTCCCCACTGCAATCGCCCAGGGAATACTTTCTTCCAGTAATCCAGCTAAAATTGGACTGGGTGAAATTGGCTCTACTTCCGGTAGAAATCGCCCATCTTCGACAGTACTCAGTCCAAAGTCCTGCTTGACTTTTCTTAAGGAGAAGTCACTGTAAGCCATTTAGGGAACTCCAAGAAATAAATTATCCAATTCACTTAGAAACACAACATAAAAATTCTTCTCCCCATCCCCCAATCCCCCAATCCCCCAATCCCCCAATCTCCCCATCCCCCCATCTCCCTGTGCTCGATGGGATATTTTTTTATTTGGAAGTCCCTTATTTTCTCGCCTGCAGCACCTGCAAACTACCACCAGCATACAAACTGTGCTTACAAACCTCAAACCCTATATCTTGGAGCAACCCCATCAAATCCGCTTCCAAAAACTGCCAAGCCGTCTCCGTTTCAAACAACCACATAAACACAGATAATCCTGGCCAAAAGATCAAATTTGTCGGTTTATGAAAATCTACCATGGCGAAAGTTCCTCCCGGCTTCAGTACCCGGTAAGCTTCCTCGAGAATTTGCCGTAGCACAGAGGGCGTCATTTCATGCAGCGCCACACTAACATGTACCAGATCAAATTGCTGTTCTGGAAAGGGCATCTGTTCAGCTAATCCTTCAACATACTTAGCTTGAGGAACATTCCGCTGCGCCCGTTGTAGTGAAAGCGGCGATAAATCTAAACCAGTTACATCCTGAGAAAATTTCACCAAAAATCTGGTAGCTTGACCACTACCGCAACATAAATCTAAAATCTTAGTTTCCGAAACAATTCTTAACCCTTGCCAAGCTAGCTGACGGAATCGCGCTTCTCCGCCAACGCTGATAGCTGAGAGGCGAGAAACCCCATCATACAGCCACTGATACTGATAACTCCAAGTTCTTAATATTGTTGCCACTGCTCACTTATTGGTAAAGATCTGTATTTCCTACTGCGACTACAAACCACTAAAAGCATATATTGTTAAAATCAGTAACAAATATAAAACTACTGGGAAAATCTTATCGCTATGGGTCGTGTTGGGGTATTATTGCTAAATTTGGGTGGTCCAGATGGATTAGAGGATGTACGCCCTTTTCTATATAACTTATTTTCTGATCCTGAAATTATCCGCCTGCCCTTTTCCTGGCTACAAAGCCCACTTGCCTGGTTTATTTCAACGCGACGCGCTAAAACTTCGCAAGAAAACTATCGACAGATTGGGGGTGGCTCGCCACTGCGCCAAATTACTGAAGCACAGGCAGATGCTCTGCAGGAGCATTTGCAGCAACAAGGGCAAGAAGTTAGTGTCTATATTGGCATGCGTTATTGGCATCCCTTTACAGAAGAAGCGATCGCCCAGATTAAGCGTGATCAGATTGAGCGTCTAGTAATATTCCCCCTTTATCCCCAATTCTCCATTAGCACTAGTGGTTCGAGCTTCCGCCTTCTAGAAAAACTCTGGCAAGAAGACCCAAGCCTTAGTCGAATTGAATATACTGTAATTCCCTGTTGGTATCAACAGCCGGGCTACCTGCAAGCTATGGCGCAGTTGATTGCCCAAGAGCTCGATGAGTTTCCCAATCCGGAACAAGTTCACCTCTTCTTCAGTGCCCATGGGGTTCCTCTAAGCTATGTCACCGAAGCTGGTGATCCCTACCAGGAAGAAATTGAGGATTGTACAGCGCTGATTATGCAAACCCTCAACCAACCCCATGCTCACACCCTAGCTTATCAAAGTCGGGTTGGTCCGGTAGAGTGGCTTAAACCTTACACAGAGGATGCTATTGTCGAACTAGCCCAGCAGGGAACTAAGGATTTACTGGTGGTGCCGATTAGCTTTGTCTCTGAACACATTGAAACTCTGCAAGAAATTGACATTGAGTATCGAGAAATTGCCGAAGAATCAGGCATTGAAAATTTCCGGCGTGTACCTGCTCTCAATACCCATCCTGTGTTTATAGAGGCCCTAGCAACTCTAGTGGTTGAAGCTTTAAATGCTCCAAGTCGCAAGCTTTCAGAAGTAAGGCGTCTACAGAAAGTGGTCAGAATGTATCCCCAAGAGCGTTGGGAGTGGGGTTTAACTACAACTGCAGAAGTCTGGAATGGTAGGGTAGCAATGGTTGGTCTTGTTGCCTTATTGTTAGAGTTAATTACTGGTCATGGTCCACTGCACTTTGTCGGGATTTTATGAACAAAAAAATCCCCGAAATAGAAGTCAGTGTATTCTAAAACAATAACACTGATGACAAGGGGGTGATTAAAGTGCTCAAAGCAGTTACTCATCATGATCGTGATGGTAATGCAGCATTAAAGATCAGAACAGAAGGCATCCGGATATTATCTATAGGCGGAGGGAACCCCGTTCCTGCTAGCGGAGAGCTGGTGCCTCACCGCAGGGTGGAGCAATCCCTTCTGCTAAGCCCTCTCAAAGATTCAAGAATCCCCCTTTTTCTAAAAGGGGGAGTGTCAAGCTTGAAGTTAGCGGTACCTCCGCTTGCGCCTTCTGGCAACAGCTTTACGCTTTTTCTTCTCAATAGGTGTCTCAAAGTGTCGCAGGCGTTTCATGTCTGCAAAAATTCCTGCCTTTGAAACTTGGCGCTTGAATCGGCGCAATGCTGATTCGATTCCTTCATTTTCTCCTACAACCACTTGGGTCATGTTATCTCTTCCTGCTCATCAACCAACAAACAATAACAATCTAGATGGTCTAGACCGCTAAACTAGAAATTTATAGCCAAATTAGCGATCATTATAAACTAAGAGCATCCTTTACTCAGTTTCGTGGTCTCCTTCCTACGCTGACCCTAGGGGTTACAGTAAGGAAGGAATGCACAGCTGCCTGTAGCCAAAAAAGCCACAAATGCTTATGGAAGCAAGTGCAGCACCTGTCGGTCTGTTTCTGCTGCCAAAGACTTACACAAAGTTACCTAAAAGATAAATAACTTGCAGCTCATTTGCTCCTTCATTCTAGAGGCGACGGCGCTACTCTAGTCTGACGGGCGTACACGACTCAGCGATGCGCACATAGCCACATTAATGGCTACATTTCAATCTCTGTCTAACTCGAAGCTACACTCTTCACATCGGAAGAGGCGTTGAGTGAGGTACAGAGATTCTCCTTTGTGACCCTAGAATGCCCCTGAATAACATTTTACTTATTTTGATTATTTTGACTAAAGTTGATGCTTAGCTCTCTGGTCAAAATTGCGGCAATTATAGTATTCTGGAGTCGGCTCAGATAGAAATCTTCAAGAAGTCTTCAGCCGCGCAATTGCAGTCTCAATTAACTCCACCCCCTGACTCAATGTCTCAATGCGATTGAGTTGACCTCGCAATTGCCCAGCACCAACGAAACCCTTGCAATACCAAGCCATGTGCTTTCTTGCCTGATAAATCCCGCGTTCACCCTTATACTCCCATAGAGCTTGCAGATGTTCTTTAGCGCATTCGAGTCGTTCTACAGATGTCGGAGGCGTTGGTTGTTGTCCTGTTTTCAGGAAGTAGTCGATTTCTCCCACTAAAAATGGATAGCCTAGAGTTCCTCGGGAACACATTACCCCATCAGCGCCTGTCATCTCCAAGCATTTCAGGGCTGCCTCAATAGAAAAGATATCCCCATTAGCAATTAGTGGGATTGAGAGAATCTGCTTAACTTGCCTAATCCATTCCCACCTAGCAGAGCCATTATAGCCCTGGGCGCGGGTACGACCATGCAGCGTCAGCATCTGTGCTCCGGCATCTTCCATACGCTTGGCAAATTCCAGGATATTTATTTCCCCATCACTCCAGCCTAGTCTGGTTTTCACTGTCACTGGCACTGCTACCGCCTTAGTAACTGTCTGCACAATCGCCTCAGCAGTTTTGGGTTCCCGCAACAGGGAAGAACCACCACCATTTTTAGTAATTTTATTAACGGGGCAACCCATATTGATATCAATGGCATCTGCTCCTTCTTCCACTGCCATCTGTGCGGCTTGGGCTAGAAAATCAGGGCGGCAGTCAAATAACTGGATACTGATAGGTTTTTCGTTAGGATCGGTCTCCATAATCTTAGATAGCTTCCTAACGTACTGTATTCCCTTAGCATTCACCATTTCGGTGTACATCATCGACTCTGGGGCATAACGGCGCACCAAGCGACGGAAGACCAAATCCGTGACACCAGAAAGGGGTGATTGTAAGACTCGACTGTTAACTTCAACAGAGCCAATTTTTAGAGGGGTAGATAACCTTTGTTTTAATTCCGGAGAGAGAAGGGGCATTCTGAGCAGGAATTCATAGTTTATGGTACGCGCTCGGCGCATGCTGCGCAAACATAGGGTTGGTATTCGGCAGTTGTGAAGTACTTTTTCAATCAACAATCAACCATGAACTATGAACAGTTCATGGGTTTGGTATTCGGCAGTTGTCAAGCACTTTCCCAATCAACAATCAACTGTGAACCATCAACATTTACTCTAAGCATCTTGCCCGACAAAGGTTCCAAGTATACCAGAAACCACAGACAGAATTATCGCACCGAAAAAGGCAGGCCAGAAACCGCTAACAGTAAAACCGGGAGTGAGGTATCCTGCTAGCGAAAGCGCAATGGCATTAACGACCAACAAAAATAGACCAAGAGAAAGGATTGTTATCGGCAAAGTCAAAATCGTCAGAATGGGTTTGACAATTGCATTAACTAAACCCAGAATCACTGCTCCAATAGCGGCGACAGACCAACTAGCAATAGCTAGACCTGGTACGATCTGAGCTGTGATTGCTAGTGAGACAGCAGCAACTAGCCAAGTCAAGAAGAAAGTTAGCATTAGTCTCTTTAAAAATAATCTATAACTAAAATTTTAGCGGTCTTCGTGATCTAGTCGAGTATGGAATCCCATCATCAACTACCCACCCTGCTCCGCTGAGGGTGGGGACTCCCGCGAACCGTTGAGACAGGAATTAGAGCTTAGGGATTTGTCCCAATGCTGCTCAAAATGGCAAAATGACCAAGGAAAATCATCTAATTCTGTATGTTATTCTGGCGCTTCTGTAGCTTACTGTTGGCACTAATGCTGCTGTGTGTATCCTTACCTGCACAAGCTGGTTCTGTAGACTTCAAATATTTAGACCTCTCAGGTAAAGACTTTTCTAGTCAAAGCTTGATTGAGGCTGAGTTCTCCCATTGCACTTTAGATCAGACAGACTTCAGTAATTCTGACTTGCGAGGAGCTGTTTTTAGTCAATCTACGATGATTGAGGCAGATCTCCACGGCGCTGATTTTACCTATGGTATAGCCTACTTAGTGAAGTTCACTGATGCAGATTTGAGGGATGCTCTCTTTGTCGAAACAGATCTACTTCGCTCCAGTTTTGACAATGCTGAAATCACTGGTGCTGACTTTAGTTATGCCATCCTAGAGCGTAGCGAACTTAAAAAACTATGTTCGAGAGCCACAGGTGTCAACTCCAAAACCGGCGTCTCGACTCGCGATTCCTTGGAGTGTAATTGATCGACTCTGAAGGCTAAATAGCTCTTGTTTTCGGAAATTAGCCCAGGCAAATTACTAAATCCTTATGTTATTTCTGCGCGTCTGTGCCTACTTATTGGCTTTGATTGTAATGTGTGCTTCGCCAGCACAAGCACAAACTGGTTACTATCCACCTCCTCTCTCCTACAGCAATGCAGAACTTACAGCCAAAGACTTTTCTGGTCAAAACTTACAGGCGGCTGAATTTGCCAGCGCCAATTTAGAATTAACCAACTTTGCTGGTGCTGACTTGCGAGGCACCGTTTTTAGCGCCTCAAACATGACCAAGGCAAATCTCCACGGCGCAGATTGCAGCTATGGGATGGTAGATAAGGTCAACTTTACCGGGGCTGATTTGAGTGATGTTGTCTTTGTTGAAGCAATCATGCTAGGTTCTGTCTTTGAAAGCGCCCAGATTACTGGGGCAGATTTCAGTGAAGCACTCCTAGACGGTGCGCAAATTAGAGAACTCTGTGTCACAGCCAAGGGTGTAAACTCGAAAACTGGTGTCTCGACTCGCGATTCCTTGGGGTGTCGCTAATATAGCAATCGCCAAGGCGGTTAAGAGGTAGTTACTAATAGCCCAAAACCTGCTAAAACCTGATCAAAATGTAGAAACTCGAAGAGCTAAATTATGGTAACAAAAATCAATCTAACTAGTCTAAAATAGAGTGAACTGTAGAGGACTAAAATGTACGCCATC